>NZ_FR895109.1:3071-3299 GCF_000434655.1 Clostridium sp. CAG:43
CCCTTTTGCCGCGCGCATCCGCCGATGGCGCTCCACCCGTTTTCTGCCTTCATCATCCCAAATCCGCATCGTCGCCAGATACCAGAGTGTCCCACCGTTCCCGTTCCGGCACTGCACGGCAGTCTGTTCGGCATATTCGGACTTCCCGCTGCCACTGCCGCCTGTAACTATATATAACATCGTTCATTTATCCTCTTTTTCACCGAATTGCAGCAGTTTCCATGCTTT
>NZ_FR895109.1:3351-11788 GCF_000434655.1 Clostridium sp. CAG:43
TGTTTGAATCCGTATATCTCCTTACACCAGCGGCTTATATTCCTCTATTTCCATCTCCGCAAACGTATCCATATCCCGGTAAATGGACAGCGCCATATCCAGCAGTGGAAACAGCGCCAGCGCCCCTGTACCTTCTCCGAGTCGAAGTCCAGCCTGGATAGCCGGAGTTACTCCTATCAAATCAAGCAGCCAGATAGACGCCGGTTCCGCCGATACATGGGCTGCCAGCATATAGTCCGTCGCTGCCGGTGCAATTCTTCCAGCAGCTGCCGCCGCAGCTGCCGCGATAACCCCGTCAATCACAACCGGAACATGATAGATGGCACCGCCCAAAAAAGCACCTGCCATCGCCGCCAGATCGAATCCGCCTACCTTTTGCAATACCTCCATGCCATCCATGGGATCCGGGTGATGCAGTCCGATTCCACGCCGGATTGCCTCCGTTTTCCGTTTCAATCCAGCCGAATCTAAACCCGCCCCAGCTCCAGTGACAAGTTCTGGATCCTTTTGCAGCAGAACCGATGCGACCGCACTGCTGGTCGTCGTATTGCCGATCCCCATTTCACCCACTGCAGACAAGCGGTACCCCTGCTCCTTCAGCACACGCACCGCATCGATTCCCGTCAAAATGGCTGTCAACACCTCCTGGCGCGTCATCGCTGCTGCTTTTGTAAAATTGGAAGTTCCACGGCGGATTTTCCGTTCCGTTAGGGGATGAAGTTCTCCCCGATGTTCTACCTCACAGGCAATTCCCATATCGATCGGAAACACATCTGTCTCTGCCTTTACAGCCATCAGGCAGGAACAGCTCCTCCCGCGTGTCATATTCGAAACAACTGCCGCCGTAACCTCCTGCCCGGTCTGTGATACTCCTTCTTCGACTACCCCATTATCTGCACAAAAAATTAAAAGCGCACGCTTGGAGAAGTCTNNNGCGCACGCTTGGAGAAGTCTGGCACTTCCTCCCCCTGCGCTGCCGCCGCCCGCACAATATCTTCCTCCAGGACTCCCAGACTGCCAAGCGGTTTTGCCACATGCCCCCAATGCTTTTCTGCCTGCTCCCGGATTGTCTTGTCCGCTGGTACAATCTGTTTCTTAAGCTGGTCAAACCGTATTTCCAGCTCTTTTTCCGAAAAATGCCGAAAATCTTCCAGAGATTCCAATGTCTTCATATTCTCCTGCTGCATCTATATGTTCCTCCCGTTTTCATTTCCGGCCTTTTCCATGGGTCCGTGAACGGGCGTACCCTTTCAGTCTATCGTTTACCGGTTCAAAATTCCGCCTATGATTGTACCATTGACCGGAACAATACGCAAATACAAATTTGTTCTCACACCGAAAGCATGAAAAAGAATGTGCCTTGGCACATTCTTTTTCAAACCCATCTTATAAAATTCCATTTCACATATCCATACAAAACATACAGTCTTAGGAAACGCAATCACTTAATCCTCACGCAACCCCTTTCAACATCCACTCATACGCATCATACGCCGTCCGCAGGGAAATCTCGGCAGTCTCTAGTTCTGCTTTTTTCTGCAGATAAGACGCCTCACCCTGTAAATACGTTGCTTTATTAATCGCACCGGACTGATACTTAATCTGGGTGGCGCCGTATGTTTTTTCGGCAGACTGGTAGGCTGCCTGCGCCGCGTCGCGTTCTAGGCTTAATGCCGCTATCTCAGCGTACTGCTCATCCGCTGAGGCGCTTGCGGCGCTCTCGGCTTCCTCGATCTGCTGATGGCGCAGCTTGCGCGCCGCATCTCCGGTTGCGGAGGATCGTCTGGCTGATTTGACACTGGAACTTGCAACGACAGCTGCCGCGCGGTCCGCATCCAGATTCATAGAAGCCAGTTCCGTTGCCGATACGGCTGGAATTTCCCCCAGCGTAATAGAAGTTCCGCTCTTTCCAAGTAAAATGGCAAGCTGGCGCAGCGCCTTATTTGCCTGATCGGTCGTGGATTGTAATGCTGTCTGGGCGCTTAGCAGGTTTTTCTGAGCCTGCAGCAGATCCGTCTCCGTGCAAAGCCCCGCTGCCAGTTCCCGCTCTTTGCGATCCACCTGCGCCTGATAGTTCTCTGCCGTCTTGGCAGCCGCCTCCACCTCGTCCTGAAGCTGCCGGCAGGTGCCCCACTGGATCTGTGCGGTCTTTACGACCTGCCAGACCGTCCGGTTTCTGGACGCACGGCTTGACGCCGAATTTAAGGAAGTGAGCGACTTTTTATACTGCTTCGCTGCCATCGACAGCGTTTGTGCATTTCGCTCATAGGTGCCGATCAGTGCCTCATCTCCGCCCGCATCTTCGAGCTCATCTGCTTTATAGTTCATATCCCGGGCACCGGAAATCATCGCATCGTAGGCTTCCTGGTAGACGGCAAGGCTGTCCTGATAACTGTAATCGGCGCTGACAGCCGTTCCATTGCCGCGCCGCACCAGCGCCTCCAGTTCCCCGTACTCTATCACAGAATCCGCTAGCTGTTCCTCCGTATAGGAGCCCGACTGGCTGGCGATCGTATTGTCTGCGCTATTTTCGGTTATGGTGCCATCTTCCAGCGCCGGACCATCTGCTTCGCTGTCTGAATCACTTTCTGTGCCGGAAATCAAAGGCGTTTTCGCCGCCTGCGCCGGGCTCGATACAAGAATACAAGCCGCCAGGGCAATTCCGATCGAACGACTCAATCTGCTTTTTCCGATTCGTTTCACATTATGACCGTCCAGGTGCACCTCCAAAGCACTTGCACCGCTTCGGTCTCTTTCTTGCCCCTTGCGCATCTTTTGCTCTGTCCCAGCTTCCGCGTTCATCCATTTTCCTTTCAGATTTCGCATCATCCGCCCACCCCTTTCTACTGCGTGGACGCCAGGCCGTCCACCGCCCACTGGTAGGCGAGCTGCGCCTGGAGAAGCGACATCGCTGCCGTCTCTTTTGCCACGGATGCCGATTCATAGGAATAGGTTGCGCTCTGGTATGCGTTCTGGCTGATAAGTCCGGCTGCCAGCTTGCGGTCGTTGGTCTGTTTCGTCTTTTCTTCTAATTCAAGGCTGCGTTTTGCCTGTTCATACTGTGCCTCAGACAGCTTCAGATTCTGATAAGCCGACTGGACATTCGACTTGACTGCCTCCTTCCCGCTGGTCAGAGTTGTCTGGTACTGCTCTTTAAGGGTGCTTGTCATCGCGTTGTTGACCTGACGTGCCAGAATCTTTAACTGATAATTATTTTCCTGTGCTTTCGCAATGTCCTCTTCGAGGTTGACCGATGCACTCATCTGTTCCTGCGGGTCCGGTAATGCACAGATTTCTACTGATGCGCCATATTTCCATCCAAGCATCTGGCACAGAGATTCCTTCGTCGATGCAATATTGCTCTCCGCCGTCGTGATGGACGCCTGCGCTTTTAAAAGAGTCTCCTTGGCATCCATCACATCCGTCTGGGTCGCGCTTCCGGATGAAAGCTTTAAGTTTGCCGTCTCATAGTCTTTTTCTGCCTTGGACACCTGGTTCTGCACACTCTTTAAGTTTTCCTGGGCATTCCAGTACTGGATCATCAGGTTCTGCGCCTGCTGTACCAACGATTTCTCGGTCTGCGTATACCCCCACGCCTTAACATTCGCATCATCGACGTTATTATCGCCCTGCTCGCGCATCTGGGTCGCGGAATCCTCGCTTCTCTGTGCTGCTGCCAGTGCGGAACCATAATTCGCATCATCTGAATCCGGGTACTCGATACTGCTCTCGATCTCATCTGCCGCGTCATAATATTCCTGCGCGATCTCATTGCTGTCTTTGCCCTGATAATCCTTGTACTCGATCCGGTTCTTCTCCACTGTGCTGTTGTACTCATGGATCCGATCAGCAATCTCGTCAAATTCGAGCTTATCATCCTGCAGCGAAGCCCATTTTTCTGTGGAATATGCAAATTGCGGGCTGGCTGCCAATACCTGGACCGGCGCACCTGCCGCCAGGAATACTCCCAGTGAGCAGGCTGCCACGCCAGAGGCAATCCGGCGGGTCAGGCACAATCTTCTATTTTGATTCATGTATGTCACTCCATTCCGATCTATCTGATTTTAACAACCATTCCTATTCTGCTTTCATTTATCTCACTTGTTTTCAGTTGTTTTTCCATTATTTTAACCATACCATATCTTCGTGTCATTTTGTGAAATATCGTAACCGTTTCTTTCCTCACAGTTACGATATTGTTACTGTTCACGCATCGTGCCCAGTAACGGAATTTGCCGTGGCTTCGCATAACTTATATCTAATCCACATCCGGTATCTCTTCCTTCGGTTTCCGGCTCAGCAGTGCGTAATATACTGGAACCATGAAGAGCGCGACAATCACACCTGCGCTCAGACCGCCAATATCTACGATCGCCAGACCCTGTGTCGTGGAACCGCTGCTTCCGATTGCCAGTGCCATCGGAATCATCGAGAGGATGGTTGTCATACTTGTCATCAGAATCGGCCGGATACGGGTCGCACCTGCCTCGATGAGCGCTGTCCGCAGATCCATCGTGGAGCGATACTGGTTGACCGTATCCACGTAGAGAATACCGTTATTTACAACAGTTCCGACCAGAATCAGAAAGCCAAGCAGGGACGTCATACTGATGCTGACGCCGGTCAGCTTCAGTAATCCGAAGGAACCAACCAAACTGAACGGGATGGTCGTCATAACCATGATGGAAAACTTCACAGACTCAAACTGTGCCGCCATGACAACGAATACCAGGAATACTGCAATCGCAATCGCGCGGTACAGGGAGCTGAACTCACTCTTCATCATACGGTCACGGCTGTTCTGCCCAATGCTGATTGTACCGCTTAAGTTCGGAGTAATTACCTCACTGTTGATTTGCTGCTGTACATTATCACCGGTGTAATCGGCAGAGATTGTGATCTCATATGCACCGTCGGTTCTGGAAATCGAAGCCGGACTGTCCTCAAATACGACATTTGCCACATCGGTCAGTGCCACCTTCTGTCCGTTTGTTGCCGTCAAAATAATATCTTTTATGTTATCAACTGTCTCGTACTCGCCCTCCGGATACTCAACCGTTACCGTAATGTCCTCGCCGTCAATTTTAAGTGTCGTCGCGTCAATACCGCTCAACATCTGGTTGATCGTCGTTCCGATACTGGAAGCCGTGAGTCCATACGCCTTTGCCATGACCGGATCAATCTTCAGGGTAATGATCGGTGCATTATTCTCAATACTGGAATGGATGTTGATGACATCCGTTCTTGCTGTCATTTCCTTGACAATCTTATCACTAACTTCTTTTAATTCATCATACTGCGTGCCGTGAAGAATCACTTCATAGCCGCGCTGTCTTCCCATGAAGCTCATGGAAGTCGATGCCGATACGTCGATCGTACAGTTTGCAATGTTATCCATCTCTTTCTGCCACTGATCGGCTACATCGTCTGTTTTCATGGTACGGTCATCTTTCAGATAGGCACTGATCTCGCCGCTGTCTCCGTTGTAACGCAGCATGTACGAATCAACCTGGTCGCTCGCGGAAACAATCGCCTCCGCTTCTGCCAGCGCCTCCTCGATCTTTTCCTGTTTCAGACCCGGACGCGTCTCAATGCTGACACTGACCGTACCGGTATCATCCGATGTCATCAGCTCCGTCTGCATTCCGCTCGCCAGAATTACCGTCAGTACAAGTACCAGAACCGAAAATCCCATAACCATCGCTTTGTGGTTTAACAGACGGTCCATGATGCCGCGGTACCATTTCTGTAAACGTTCAATCGGACGTCCCATCAGGGCGCGCTTCGCCTCGCTCGGTTTGTAGAACAGATAGCACAGCGGAACCACCGTCATCGCAGAAAGCAGGGACGCCGACATACAGAACACGATCGTGAATCCCAGCGGTTTGAACATCTGTCCGGTCATACCGTTTAAGAATGCCAGCGGCAGGAATACGACACAGGTCGTGATCGTCGAACCGATGATCGAGTTGATGACAATGCCGGTTCCATGAAGCGCTGCTGAAAAATAGCCCAGCGCCCCCTTGTCTTCCTGCTCCGCCGTTGCACGGAAACAGCTCTCCAGTACAACGATCGAGTTATCGACCATCATGCCGACGCCGAGTACCAGCGCACTCATCGTGATAACGTTCAACGAAAATCCTGCTATCGTGATCGCAATCAAGGACATCAAAATCGAAGTCGGAATCGAACTTCCGACGATCAGGGACGCCTTATAATCGCCAAAGAACAGGAAAATGATGAACATGGAGATGATAACAGCCAGAACCATTGTCTCTGCTACGTCTTTTAAGGAATCAAGAATTGTGTCAGATGTATCATTTGCAACCGTGATCGTCAGATCCGAATCATCTGCCATCAATTCTTCAACTTTTTCTTTTACAGCCGAAGACACTTCCATATCTGTGCTGTCCTGCTGTTTCTGAATCGAAATGGAGATCGTCTCCTGACCGTTGTAACGGGAAATGCCGCCCCGGTCTTTCGTTGCCTCATACACATTTGCCACATCCGACAGAGAAATAATCTGTCCTGCCGGCGTCTTGATTGGAATATCCCGCAGCTCATTTACCTGTTCTGTTTTTAAGGAGGTAGTAACGGAAAGCTCCAGGTTTCCGGCATCTGCCTCACCCGACGGGGATGCCACGTTCGCATCGCTGATCGCACTCGCAACATCCTGCATGGTCAGATTGTACTGATCCATTTTTTCAGACTGTAATTCAATGCTGACGTACTTAGAAGAACCGCCTCGCGTCTCAATGTTTGCAATTGAAGAAATTCGCTCTAATTCAGGTACTATCTTCTGATCCACATAATCATAGAGGTTTGTCTGCGTCTTATGTGCAATCGAAAGCATCATGCTGTCTCCTTGATTGGAGTTCATCGACATAACGCTCGGTTCCACATCATCCGGCAGCGCCCGCTGGATATTGTCCAGTTTCTGCTTTAAGTTGTCATACGCCTCATCCATATCGGTGCCGTAATCGTACTGAAGCATGATCATCGAACGTCCATCGCTCGATGTGGAGGAAATCGTGTCCACGCCTTCCATCGTGCCGATCGCCTCCTCGATCGGTTCGGTTACCAGCTCGCTGATATCCTCCGGTCCTGCGCCTGAATAATTTGCCATGATAATCAGCATCGGCGTCTCCATATCCGGCATCTGCTCCAGCTTTGCCGAAAAGACCGATGAAATGCCGAATACAACCAGACACAACAGAGCCATGACAGTAGTAACCGGATGTTTCAGGATATATTTCGTTACTCCCATGTCTTACATTCCTCCTGTCCTACTGTTTCTGTCCATTTTTTTTATCTTTCGGAGCACCTGCACCACCCGAAGGCTGATCGTTTCCGCCATCTGCCGGAGCGCCCGCTTTCTGTCCATTTTCAGAGCCTGCCGGGGCATCGGCTTTCTGGTTTCCAGCTTCATCCGCTGCTGCCGCGTCTGTTTCTTTACCCTTTAAGTTAACGGTTGAACCCTCATAAAGCTGGGAACTCCATGTACTGATGACGAGATCATCTGCCGTCAGCCCCGACTTGATCTCCGCCAGCTCTGTATTATAAAGCCCCACTTCGACTTCCACTTTATGTACCGTTCCGTCCTGGTAAACATAGACATTTCCAACGCCGTTATCATAATAGATCGCATCTACCGGCACGGTCATGACATTCTCTGCACGCTCAGAAGTTACTGTTACCTTGACAGTACTTCCCGTTGAAAGGCTGTTCGCCTCCGGCAGCTCTGCTTTTATCTTAAACAGACCGTTGCTCTCGTCCGCCATGCTGCTGACATCGGTAATCACACCATCATAAGTCGCTCCATCTTTTACAATCGTCATCGCGTCGCCCTGGTTTAAGTTGCTCATAACACGCTCGGATACGTAGAACGATACCCTTTTATCTCCCTCACCGGAGATAACGCAGAGCTGCGCCTGCTGGTTGACATGATCATATACATCAATATCCATCGTCTCAATCTTGCCGGAGATCGGTGCGGTCACGGAACTGTATTCCACCTGGCGATCGTAGTTTAATTTTGCCGATTCATAATTTAACTGTGCCGTCTTCGCCTGGTTCTGATACTGCTCCCATTCCTGATCAGAAATATCTCCTCCCTGATAAAGAAGCTGCATACGGCTTAAATTGCTCTGTGCCTCGGTCAGGTTAACAGAGGCGGAGTCCATCGCATTTTTCGCCGTCTCAACCTGTTCGGTATTGATCGTACAGAGAAGCTGACCCGCTGTCACCATATCACCGACGCTGACGTTGACACCCGTCACATCGCCGGATGCCTTCGCATAGACATAGACAACGTCCGATGCCTCGACAGTACCGGATGTGCTGGTTGTCCGCTCGATCGTTCCGCTCTTTGGATTCTCAGCCGCAACCGTCGCCACATTGTCCATCTGCGTGTCCTGCATACCGCCCGGACCGCCGC
>NZ_FR895109.1:11794-17293 GCF_000434655.1 Clostridium sp. CAG:43
CCCGGACCGCCGCCTGAACATCCTTTGCTGCCACCCTTGAAACGCATAAAAAGCGCCACAAGTACGAGCACCACCACCACCGCGATGATGGCTGTTTTCTTTTTATTCTGCTTTGCCGCTTCCATCAGAGAAGATAGTTTACTCATTTCGCATATTCCTTTCTGGTTTTTCCTAATTGTCCCTAGTATAACATCCCATTTTTAAACGAGTTTCAACTACATATAAACTGAATGTAAACGAACCGTGAAAAAAATGTGTTGCACCGTTCACAATCAGTTTAAACTTATGTGGTATACTATGAGTATTTATAATATTACATCTTTTTAATTGAATTATAGGGAGGTTTTACGGATATGTTTCACATTCTTGTGGTAGAAGATGATGCGAAACTGCGTTCCCTGTTCTGCACGGTACTCACCAACAATGGTTATCTGGCGCTTCCGGCAGAAAGCGGCGAAAAAGCATTATCTCTTTTAGATTCTGAATATGTAGATCTCATTATTTCGGATATTATGATGTCCGGAATGGACGGATATGAACTGATTGATCACCTGCGGACGAGCGGATTTACGATGCCGATCCTGATTATCACCGCCAAAGAGCGCTTTGAAGACAAGCAGCGCGGCTTTCAGGCAGGCACGGATGACTACATGGTGAAGCCGATCGATGTCAATGAGATGGTTCTGCGGGTTGGCGCCCTGCTCAAACGCGCCAAGATCGCGACGGAGCATCGGATTGTCTGCCAAAATACAATTCTCGACTACGATGCACTGACGGTCACGGTCAACGGGCAGGAGACGCTTCTGCCGCAGAAAGAATTTTATCTTCTATATAAATTACTTTCTTATCCAAATAAGATTTTCACGAGGCAGCAGCTCATGGACGAAATCTGGGGGCTTGACTCGACAACCGACGAACGGACGGTCGATGTGCATGTCAACCGGCTGCGCGAACGGTTTAAAAACTGCGATGATTTTATCATCATGACCGTGCGGGGTCTCGGCTATAAGGCGGTGAAAACAGAAGCATGATCAGCAAGAACTTTACCAAATATTTCCAGATTCCACTCTACTGGCTGACCCTCCTGGTCTTTTTCTTCCTGGTGTCCTCGTTGATACCGATGCTGACCGGATATTTTGTCTCGCTGCTCACAAGCGGAACAGATAAACACGAAGTTTTTCGGATTTTCGGTCCGAATTTTCCGCGTCTGATGTCATTTTTGAGCAGCCTTGCGTTCAGTATCGCGCTGTCGCTGTTCCTCTGGTCGAAAATCCTCTGCCCGATCGGTTCCATAAGCCTTGCCGCTAAGCAGGTAGCAGACGGAGACTTTTCTGTTCATGTACCAAATTCGAAGTCTTTGCAGGCGATCTGTGAACTAACCGACAATTTTAACCGTATGGTGCAGGAGTTAAACAGCATCGAATCGCTGCGAAATGATTTCGTAACCACGGTTTCCCATGAGTTCAAGACACCGCTCGCCGCCATCGAGGGCTATGCGACATTGCTGCAGGATCCATCTCTCTCAGAAGCGGACCGGAATGAATACACGCGCATCATCATCGACAGCACGCGCCAGCTCACCACGATGACCGGCAACATTCTTCTGCTTTCCCGCCTGGAAAAGCAGGAGATCGTGACTGGCCGCACGACGTTCAGCCTCGACGAACAAATCCGGCAGGCGATTCTTCTGCTGGAACCGCTCTGGGAGAAAAAGCATCTGAATCTCGACATTGATTTGACGGCGTGCAAATTTTACGGCAACTGTGAGATGCTGCAGCAGGTCTGGATCAATCTCCTGCAAAATGCCATCAAATTCACCCCGGCTGGCGGTATGCTTTCTGCCAAACTCGTCATCACAGGAGATAAGGTGCGTGTCTCCATCCGCGATACCGGCGTCGGCATGGATGACGCCACGATGAAACGGATCTTTGAAAAATTTTACAGCAGGAACTCTGATCCCAATGAAAAGGGCAACGGGCTGGGACTTTCCATCACGAAACGGATCATCGACCTGATGCATGGTACCATCGAGGTATCCAGCCAGGTGGACGAGGGTAGCTGCTTTACAGTGATTCTGCCGCTTGAAAAAGCATAGAATCTCATCGGCAAAACATATTGTACCCGACAATCATCAGAGAAATGGCGATGCTGACCCATAGAAAATTCTTTGGGAAAATGAGCACCAGGGTCATGCCAAATCCCATTGAAAAAAGGACTAAACCAAATAAACGCTTCATAGAATGATACCTCTCTGAAATGTCTGTTTTCAAAAGAAGTTAAATAGCAGGCGATCATTGCCAGAGACATCTGACATTCGATCGTGTGCTATGATCATTCTATGAAGCGTTTTGATTTTAATTTCTTTATTTCTTCTCTTCCATCTCGCCCGCCATTTTCTCAGCTGTCTGCATCGTCTCCGCATCGATCGGTCCGGTGCTTCCGCCGACAAATTTATTGACGAGATCCGGTGCCATGTCAAGAACCTTGGTCAATGCATCCTGATGCTTGATATTGACCACCTTCGTCATGCCATTCTGAATGACCAGCACCGCACTCGGCGTCATCTTGGCGCTCATGCCGCCCGCATTCTTCTCTTTCGCCGACTGACCAAACGCGCCCGCCGCCATGCCGCAGGTTACATCCACGAGTGGAAGTATAATCGCATCGCCAACTGTCACCGGCTCTCCCACGACTGTCTTCGTCGTGACGAACTCATCCATACCCTGAAATAATGCACCGATTGTCGATGCAAACTGATTGTCTGCCATATTATCTTCCTCCTCGGTTTCTATATTTATAAACCTGTGTCCGTACATTCTTATCCATCCAGATCCGAAGCGCCATCAATGCCAGCACGCCAATCTGGACTCTGCCCCGGAACGAAAGCTCCCCGTCCAGCGCATTTGCATCCATGACCGGAGTCAAATCAATCTTCTTTCCGTAAACTGGATACAAAAAAGCCGCCACACTCAAAATTTGTCCCATCAAATAAGGATCCTCCACGCCAAACGTAACCTGCCCGGACAGCTTTCTGGGAAATATATGCCGCAGAACTCGCATGAGCTGGCGTTTGATCAGGCGAAATGACTTCTGATTTTCTTGATTTTCTATAAATGCAAGGACGGATTGGCGTTTGTGCTCCAGGTTGTTGATTCGGGTAAGCAGCTTTGAGAGGGATTGCCGCAGGGCGCTCCATTTTTGTTTGAACCAGCTAATGATTCTATGAAGGAACGATTCACGCTTTTCCTGGCTGGGATTTGATTTTAATTCATTCTTTGCCCGATGCGTTTCTCCTTCTGCCTCGGACACTCCCGCCTCCTTCACATCTGGAAATGCATCTGCATTCTTCACAGCTTGAGACATTTCCGCCTCCCTCTGCGCACTCCGTCTCTTCACCGCCTCCTCCAGCAGCCTGGCAGTTTCCTCCGCTTTCTCGATCGCGGCGTCTGTCTTCTCCGATGCTGCTTCCGCCCGCAAAATCAGTTCACCGGTGTCTAAATCATCATCCCCTGTTTTCTCCTGCGCATTTACAAATTCCAGCTCATCCGAATCCGCTGCCTGCATGCCTTCCCGCACACGCCCAGATTCCGTATCTTTCTCTTCACTCTCACTCCCGAAAATCCGGAATCCAAACAACTTAACCGCATATCGAAGCCCATTTTCATAAGCAATCCGCAGCGACACCGCATGAAGCAGCCAATGGATATGCAGGTGCACGCCAAAATCCTTGATACTGTGGTAGCTTCCGTTCCCCCGGTATCGAATCGGGACAAATAAAACCGCCAGCAGGCACAGAAACAACAATCCCAGAATGACAAGAAGCAGGATTCCGAGTATTTTCAAGATTATGAACAAAATATGCAGCAATCCATCCCCTCCCACTTCTTATTCTTTCATTGACAAATTCATGTATCAGCTCTGTATCATATGATGTTGAGGTCAGAAGACATTTTCAGTCCAAAAAAACTTTATCAAAGGCTGCAAAATACTTACCTCTTTTTCCTCAGCCTGTCTTCCTTCTCTCTCAGATACGTCTTCACATCAAATCCACCCGTCTCGCGGTACGTCTCATCCACAATCCGCCCCACCGTCTCCACGGCATCCTGGTAGCTCGCGCCGACCCCTACGATCAGCAGATCCGCCTGCTCCCGGTAATAATTCTGCCGGAGCACATAGGCAGGCAGGATATCAAGCAGGTTGTGTCCGCCTGAGGCAGGCGTGATCACGTGAACGCCCGGCTGTACCTTTCCGAGGCGGAGTTTCTGTAGAATCGAAAAACGATGCTTTTTAGCAGTTTCTCCCAGATACAGATATTTATACCAAATCATCGTCCCCGCCTCCTAAAAAAGGAGAGCCCGATCCATGGCGCTCTAAAAACAGCACATTTCCGGCTATTTCTCCCCGCCTGTCAGCTCTCCCTCCTTTACATGATCAATCTTTTTTATAATTCTTAATAATCGACCGTCTCAGCAGATCCAGCGCCTGAATCACCGTCTGCTCACGCACCTTCTCGCGATTTCCGCGGAAATGGTATTCCTCTACTTTGACTTTATCCTTCATATAACATGCGATATAGACGAGTCCCACCGGTTTCTCCTCGGTTCCGCCGTCCGGTCCGGCGATGCCGGTCACAGCGATACAGGCATCCGCATCCGTCGTAAATACACCGCCTGCAGCCATCTCACGCGCCGTCTGTTCGCTGACCGCGCCGTATTTTTTCAGGGTCGCCTTACTGACGCCCAGGATCTTTTTCTTTGCCTTATTGGAATACGTCACGTATCCCTCGTTAAAGACCTCTGAAGCCCCCGGCACGTTGACGATGCGTCCGGCGATCAGACCGCCTGTGCAGGACTCTGCGGTTGTCACAGTCAGGTCGTATTTCTTTAAGAGGCGGACAACGACATCCTCCAGATTCTCATGCTCATCCGTCGTGTAAACCGCATTACCGAACCGTTTCTTGATCTCTTTGATAACCGGTTTTAACAGCTGTTTTGCCGCGTCTTCGCTCTCGGCTCTCGCGGTCACGCGCAGATGTACTTCTTTCGTCTTTGCATAGGTCGCAATCGTCGGGTTCGTCTGCTGGTCGATGAGGTCGAGAAGCATCTCCTCCACCTTGCTCTCCCCGTATCCGCAGATTTTGAGCATCTGGGAATAGATCACACAGTCAGATCGTTTCTGAATATAAGCACAAACCTGATCTTCCACCATCGGATACAGTTCGTTCGGCGGTCCCGGAAGAAGAATCGCGGTCTTACCTTTTTTCTCCAGGGCAAGTCCCGGAGCTGTGCCGTTTGTGTTGGAAAATACCACCGCGCCCTCCGGCACCAGCGCCTGACGCCAGTTGCTATCCGGAATATCGGTGCGCTTGCGCTGCCGGTACCAGTCCTCCAGATGTGCCCGCACCTCCGGATCCTCAACTAACGGCATTCCCATCAGCTCCGCGCAGACATCCTTCGTGATATCATCCTCCGTCGGTCCCAGACCGCCGCCGATGATAAC
>NZ_FR895109.1:17303-28168 GCF_000434655.1 Clostridium sp. CAG:43
CGATGATAACGAGATCGGCTCTTGAGAGCGCCGTCCGGAAGACTTCTGTCATGCGCTCCCGGTTGTCCCCTACCGTCGTCTGGTAATAGACGTTAAGCCCCAGCTTTGCACACGTTTCCGATAAATACTGCGCATTGGTATTGACGATATTGCCAAGCAGCAGCTCTGTTCCTACCGAGATCAGTTCGACTATCATATCAGATACTCCCTTCTGTCAGTATTTTATGATTCTTGTAAATATAATCAACAAGTGACACAATCGTCAGCACCAGCGCGATCCAGACACAGATCGTCGTGACAAACGCAAGCGCCGGAATATCCAGAATCAATAACACCACCGATACCATCTGAAACGTCGTCTTAAATTTGCCCCAATAGCTGGCGGCGATGACAACTCCGTTGTCCGAGGCGATCAGACGGAATCCGCTGATGATAAACTCCCGGCTGATGATGATGATAACCATCCAGGCTGGAAGCGCATTCAGCTCAATCAGGCAGATGAGCGCCGAGCACACTAGAAGCTTGTCCGCGAGCGGATCCATAAATTTTCCAAAGTTCGTAACCAGATTGTACTTTCTGGCAATCTTTCCATCCAGAAGATCGGTCAGGCTGGCTATGATAAACAGTGCCAGTGCAATCATACGGAAGGTATGGTTTTCACCATTCTGCCAGAGAAGGAAAAACACAAAAAACGGAATCATGATGACGCGAAGCGTCGTAAGCTTATTCGGTAAATTCATCAGCCAACTCTCCTATCAAATCATATTCGAGTGCTCCCGTTACGCGGACACGGCAGAAATCGCCGGACATCAGCGGAACATCCGCATTGACAAAAATCAAACCATCTACGTTCGGCGCGTCTTTATAGGTACGTCCCACGAAAGCATTCTCGTCTGCCACTTTTCCCTCGATCATAACCTCAAGCACACGGCCTTTCATATCCTCGGCTTTCTCAAAGGCAATCTCCTGCTGCAGCTCCATGATCTCGTCGCGGCGGTCTTCCTTGACCTCCTGCGGTACCTGATCCGGATATCCGGCTGCCGGTGTGTCCTCTTCTGCAGAGTATGCAAACACGCCCAGGCGGTCAAATTCCATCTCATCGACGAACCGCATCAGTTCCTCATGATCCTCCTGTGTCTCACCCGGGAAACCGGAAATTAAGGTCGTGCGGAGTGCAATATCTGGGATCTCTTCCCGCAGATGCGCGATCCGCTCCCGAAGCTCCGCCTGATTCGTGCGGCGTCCCATCCGCTTGAGAACAGCATCGCTCGCGTGCTGGATCGGAATATCCAGGTAATGACAGACTTTTTCCTCCGTCTTGATCGCCTGAATCAACTCCTCGGTGATCTCCTCCGGATAACAGTACTGGATACGGATCCATTCGATTCCATCGATCTGTGCCAGTTCATGTAAAAGTTTCGGCAGGGTCTTCTCTCCATACAAATCCACGCCGTAAAGCGTCGTCTCCTGTGCGACAAGAATCAGTTCCTTCACACCCTGATCCGCAAGCTCCTTTGCCTCTGCGAGAAGCTGCTCCATCGGCACACTGCGGTACGGTCCACGCAGGGACGGGATAATACAATAGGTACACCGTTTGTTACAGCCCTCGGAAATCTTTAAAAAAGCATAATGTCCGCCGGTCGTCACCAGACGTTTGCTCCGCATCTTCGTCTCGGGAAGTTCGGACAAATCGTGGAAATCAGATACCCGCTCGCCCTTCAGCACCTCCGCCAGCACCTTGCTGACCTCATCATAGCTGGTCGTACCGAGAATACCGTCCACCTCCGGCACCTCCTGCAGGATCTCTTCCTTGTAACGCTGTGCCATACAGCCGCTGACTAAGAGCGCCTTGCAGGTTCCGCTCTTTTTGTACTCTGCCATCTCTAAGATAGTGTTGACACTCTCCTCCTTGGCATCGTTGATAAAGCAGCAGGTATTGACCAGAATGACATCTGCCTCCTGCTCGTCATCAGTAAACGTGTACCCGTCCTGGCTCAGCGAACCCAGCATACGCTCTGCATCAACCAGGTTTTTATCGCAGCCAAGGGATATACAAAGTAATTTCATTCAATTCTCTCCTAATACCATATTTAAAAAATTTCTGTAACCATAATCGATTTGAACCGTCACAAAAATTCTGTATCGTAACTGTTCAGTACCTTCACAGTCACGCGCAAAAATCCATTAAAAATTGCCTACGGCAATGGGATTTTTGCCTGCTGGCCCATGTTTTCGTACGGTCAGCGCAGTAAATGCGCAGACCTACTGAACAGTTACTCTATATCTAAGAAAAGACCATCTCCATGTACATAATGAACACGGGACGGTCTTCTGTCACCTTTTAGACCTCTTCCTCCGGGGAATCGTTCTCTGCTACAATTTTAACCTTAGAATGGTACAGCTCGTCGATCGCGATCGAAAGCGGTTTTCTTCCATTCTCAATGACCAGTGCCTCATCACCGGCGATCAGCTGTCTTGCACGCTTTGCAGTCGCAATTACGATGGAGTAACGGCTCTGAATCAGCGGTTCTTTCCCCGGCTCAGCCTCTTTGTTTACAACATTAATTAAGTCAAGATATGACGGACGCAGCATCATAATACATCTTTCTCCTTTCAGAATTGCTTCATCTCTTCTTTTATTTTTTCAATCAAAGTCTTGTGATTTTCTGTTCTGGCATGCATCGCCTGAATCAGTGCGTGCATTTCTTCTACACAGCGGTCTACCTCATCATTCACCAGAATGAAATCGTAGTCATCCATCTGCTTGGACTCCTCTGCTGCTCTCGAAAGCCGTGCGGCAATCTTCTCCGGTGTCTCGGTTCCACGACCTGCCAGCCGGTTTCTAAGCTCCCCGGCACTCGGCGGCGTAACAAAAATGAGAACTGCCTCCGGGAATTTCTTCTTGATTTTCAGGGCACCCTGAATCTCAATCTCCAAAAGGACATCCTTGCCCGCTTTCAGGTTGGAAAACACATACTCCTTCGGTGTGCCGTAATAGTTTCCGACATACTGGGCGTATTCGACCAGCTCATCGTGTTCGATCATCTGTTCGAACTCTTCCCGGGTCTTAAAGAAATACTCTCTTCCATCAACCTCGCCCTCGCGCGGTGCGCGGGTGGTCGCGGAGATGGAAAGGGCATAATTGTCATACCGCTCCAGCAATGCACGCATCAATGTTCCCTTGCCTGCCCCTGAAAATCCGGATATAACTGCCAGTACTCCCTGATTATCCATATATTTCGCCTGCTTTCTAAATTCTATCTATTATTACAATATTTCATATTCTCCGTATTTTCACCGCCAACGGCAGCCTTCCGTGAATACCTCTTCCAGCATGATCAGCTATTCAATATTCTGAATCTGCTCTCTGACTTTCTCGATCTCTGTCTTGAGTGCAATCGCACAATCGGAAACCTCCAGATCGTTTGCCTTGGAAAGGATCGTATTCGCCTCGCGGTTCATCTCCTGTGCAATGAAATCCAGCTTACGTCCGACGCTTCCGCCCGCCGTCAGCTCCTTGCGGGTCGCCTCGATGTGGCTTCTCAGGCGGACCGTCTCCTCATCGGTGCAGATCTTATCTGCAAAAATCACAACCTCTGCCGCAATCCGGCCTTCATCGACGCTGCTTCCTTCCAGAAGCTCTTTCACCTTATCTTCCAGTTTCGCCCGGTATTCTTCCACGATCTTCGGGGAACGTTCTTCAATCTGATCGACCAGCGTTACCATATAGTCCAGCTTGCCAAGCAGATCCTGCTTCAGATTCTCACCCTCGCGTGTGCGTGTCTCGACAAATTTCTCTGCCGCCTCGCCGATCGCCTTTTCGAGAATCTGCCACATATGCTCCTCGTCCTCCGGCACCTGTTCCATCGTAAAGACTTCCGGACACCGTGCAAGACGCATCACCGTCGCGTCATTCGGAATTCCAAGCTCGTCCGCCATCTGACGGAAATAATCCATATACTCGCCGGCCAGGGAACGATTGTACTTTAAGGAAATCTTCTCATCCGTATAATCTTCATAGGAAATAAAGACATCTACCTTTCCCCGCTGAATGTATTTCTTGAGCTGCGCGCGAATCGCCGCCTCAAAGTAATTAAATTTCTTCGGCATCTTAATGCTGAGATCCAGGTAACGGTGGTTTACCGCCTTCATCTCCACAGAAATCTTATATTCATCCGTTGCCATCTCGCATCGGCCAAATCCAGTCATACTTTTAAGCATAGTGACGCCTCTCTCTTTCATCCATAGATAATGGTATTATAATGCAAATCGCCGCAAGCGTCAACCGAATTTAAAAGTGATTGTTTTTCGTGTCTTCTTTCATTATAATAGTAGATACTACACAAATAAAGGAGCACCAAAACCATGGCATTTGACGGAATTGTAATCGCAAACCTGGTTAAGGAGTTTAGTGACGCGCTTACCGGCGGCAAGATCGCAAAGATCACGCAGACCGAGCGCGATGAACTTCTTTTTACCATAAAGAACTTCCGGGAGACGAAACGGCTTCTTCTCTCGGTCAACGCAAGTCTCCCGCTGGCATATCTGACGGATACCAACAAGCAGGGACCGATGACTGCCCCGAATTTCTGCATGCTGCTTCGCAAGCACATCGGAAGCGGACGCATCGTGTCGGTCAGCCAGCCGGGTCTGGAACGCT
Organism: Clostridium sp. CAG:43; assembly: GCF_000434655.1. Classification (NCBI taxonomy): domain Bacteria; kingdom Bacillati; phylum Bacillota; class Clostridia; order Eubacteriales; family Clostridiaceae; genus Clostridium; species Clostridium sp. CAG:43. The sequence continues at coordinate 21,964 of NZ_FR895109.1, forward strand.
GTATTCATTTTGAGATCGAACATCTGGACGAGATGGGTGACCTCTGCCGCAAGCTGCTTATCGTCGAACTGATGGGAAAATACAGCAATATCATTTTCTGCAGCCCTGACGGCACGATCCTCGACAGTATCAAACATATCTCCGTGCAGGTCAGCTCCGTGCGCGAGGTTCTGCCGGGACGGCAATATTTCCTCCCGCAGACGGTCGCGAAGCAGGATCCGCTGACTGCATCTGCCGATGATTTCGCCGCCATTCTGGCACAGTCACCGGCACCGGCAGGAAAAGCCATTTACACGAATTTCACCGGTATCAGCCCGGTCATGGCAGAAGAATTCTGCTATGAGGCATCGGTCGATGCCGACCGCCCCGCATCGGAACTGAATGAGCTGGAGCGCACGCACCTCGGGCACACGCTGGAACTGGCAATGGAATCCATCAAAAATGGACAGTTCTCGCCCTGCATCGTATACCGTGAAGATGAGCCAATGGAATTTGCCGCTCTCCCATTGACCTCGTTCCCGCCGGAATATCAGGTCGAACACTTTGATTCGATCAGTAAAGTGCTGGAGACCTACTATGCGTCCAAGAACGTCATCACACGAATCCGCCAGAAATCCTCGGATCTGCGCCGGATCGTCCAGACTGCCCTGGAGCGCAATTATAAAAAATACGATTTGCAGCAGAAACAGTTAAAGGACACCGAAAAACGGGATAAATACAAGCTCTACGGCGAGCTGTTAAACACCTACGGTTATGAGCTGACCGGCGGCGAAAAAGAACTTGTCTGCACGAACTACTACACAGGAAAAGAGGTCAAGATCCCACTTGACCCGCAGCTGACCGCCCGCGAAAATTCGCAGAAGTATTTTGACAAATACGGAAAACTCAAACGTACTTTCGAGGCTCAGAGCCAGCTCATTGAGGAGACGAAGCAGGAGATCGAGCACCTCGAATCCATCAGTACCTCCCTCGATATTGCCTTAAAGGAGGAAGATCTGACCCAGATCAAGCAGGAGCTGACGGAATATGGCTTCATCAAAAAGCACGGTCCGGCTGGAAAGAAAGTGAAAATCACAAGCCGCCCATTCCACTACCTTTCCTCCGACGGATTCCATATCTACGTCGGCAAAAACAACTACCAGAATGAGGAGCTGACCTTCAAGATCGCGACTGGAAATGACTGGTGGTTCCACGCAAAAGGAATCCCGGGTTCCCATGTCATTGTGAAATCCGAAGGAAAAGAGCTTCCGGACCGCACCTTCGAGGAAGCCGCCGGGCTGGCCGCCTACTATTCCAAGGGACGGGAAAATGAAAAAGTTGAGATCGATTATGTACAGAAAAAGCAGGTCAAAAAAGTAGCGGGCGCTGCTCCGGGATTTGTGATTTATCATACGAATTATTCGATGATGGCGACGCCGTCGAATCAGCTGGAAGAACTGCCATCATAATGCCGCCTGAAAAAAGACAATGTCTATATTTCTGCAATTCACAATGAGTCCAGTAAAAAACGCCACAGGCACACAACCCATGGCGTTTTTTTACTGGACTCAAATGAACTTAGCGAATCTCGCTCTTACCACCCATATACGGACGCAGAACCTCCGGAATGCGGACAGAACCGTCTGCCTGCAGGTTGTTCTCTAAGAATGCGATCAGCATACGCGGCGGAGCTACTACAGTGTTGTTCAAGGTGTGTGCAAAGTATTTGCCGTCTTTGCCGTTGACACGGATCTTCAGACGTCTTGCCTGTGCATCACCTAAGTTGGAGCAACTTCCAACCTCGAAATATTTCTTCTGACGCGGGGACCATGCCTCTACATCAACAGATTTTACTTTCAGATCAGCCAGGTCTCCGGAGCAGCACTCCAGGGTACGAACCGGAATATCCATGGAACGGAACAGATCCACGGTGTTCTTCCACAGTTTGTCATACCACATCTTGCTGTCTTCCGGTTTGCAGACTACGATCATTTCCTGTTTCTCAAACTGGTGGATGCGGTATACGCCTCTCTCCTCGATGCCGTGAGCGCCCTTCTCTTTACGGAAACACGGAGAATAGCTGGTCAGTGTTTTCGGAAGCTCTTCCTCCGGAACTACGGTATCAATGAATTTACCGATCATAGAGTGCTCGCTGGTACCGATCAGGTAAAGATCCTCGCCCTCGATCTTGTACATCATCGCATCCATCTCATCGAAACTCATAACGCCGGTTACAACATTGCTGCGGATCATGAACGGCGGGATACAGTAGGTAAATCCACGGTCAATCATGAAATCTCTTGCATATGCGATAACAGCAGAATGAAGTCTTGCGATATCGCCCATCAGGTAATAGAAACCATTTCCAGCTACCTTTCTGGCACTGTCCAGATCGATGCCGTTAAATTTCTCCATAATCTCGGTGTGGTACGGGATCTCGAAATCCGGTACAACCGGCTCGCCGAAGCGCTCGATCTCTACGTTCTCGCTGTCGTCTTTACCGATCGGAACACTCGGATCAATGATGTTCGGGATGGTCATCATAATCTTTAAGATGCGCTCGCCAAGATCCTTCTCCTGCTCTTCCAGCTCAGACAGGCGGGCAGACTGCTCTGCTACCTGTTTCTTCAGCTCTTCTGCTTCCTCTTTCTTTCCCTGACCCATCAGAGCGCCGATCTGTTTTGCAATCTTGTTCTTGTTCGCACGCAGATCATCTGCTTCCTTCTTCGCTGCACGGTTCTTGGCATCCAGCTCAATTACCTCATCTACCAGCGGAATTTTCTTGTCCTGGAACTTATTTTTAATATTCTGCTTTACAATGTCAGGATTTTCTCTGACGAATTTAAGATCTAACATATCTTCCTCCTACTGTTATGCAATTAACTGCACGAAAACTAGTTATAATTATACTACAACTTTGTACGAATGAAAAGCCCTGTTTCAAGAGTTCCTCTGTTCTTCAAATCATTTTGTTATTGTTCACGCATACGTGCCCAGTAACATCATTTTTTCATTTTGAAACAAAACAGGATAGACTGCCCATTATATTTAACTCAACTTCGTCAAATAGGACAGACACGCCTCCAGGCACAGTCCGTCCTGCTCCGGGGCACCAAGTTCTTCTGTCTTTTCCACACATTTTTTTGTAAAAGCTGCCGCCCGTCTGACGGCTTCCTCCATCGGCACACCTCGCACCATGCTGGCACCGATGACTGCTGCAAAGACATCCCCGGTTCCGTGGTAATTGCCCGCCACAAATTTAGTTGCATGAAAGACCGGCTCCTTGCCGCGCTCATGGATCACGTTGAGGATCTGTTTGCCCTTGACCACGCCTGTCAAAATGACTGACCGCGCGCCCAAAAGGTGAAGCTTCCAGCTCAGATCTGAGAGCTTGCGCTTACTCCATCCATTTTCCTGATACAGCGTGTCCGTCAGGGCACAGGCTTCAGTCAGATTTGGCGTGACAACGTCCGCATACTGCATCAGCTCCCGCATCGCCTCGATCAGATCCTCGTCACAGACGCTGTAGAGATGTCCGTGGTCGCCCATCGTCGGATCTACCAAAACCTGCGTATTTTCCCGTTTGAAATCCCGGATAAAATCTGCCACGATCGACGCCTGTCTGGCGGAACCTAAGAATCCAGTCATGATTCCGTCCATCTCAAATCCCATCTTCCGCCACGGCTCCAGGTATGCCTCCATCCGATCGGTATAATCATCCATATAGCATTCCGGATATCCCGCGTGATTGGACAGCACCGCCGTCACCACCGGACAGCACTGTACCTTGAGGGCGCTGATAACCGGCATCGCCGCCGTCAGCGAACAGCGCCCATAGCCTGACAGGTCATTTAAAACCGCTATTTTCTTCTGAATTCCTTCCATGTATAATTTTTCCTCATTTTCTTAGATTTTAAGCAACTTTATAATCTAACATATTCTCGCGGCAGATACGACTGCCTGCAGCATGATTCTGGTTTCTACAAGCGTGTATCTATGCATTTGTGTTTCATAAGCCGCACACTCTAATGACGCAACAAGGAGACTGCGCCCGGACAGATGTTTTTCCCATTCTGCCCAACCACAGTCTCCTGTATGTATTTCATTTTAATTCTTCTCGACTGAGATAAAATTGCCTTATGCTCTCGCTTCTACAGACAATGCATCCAGAAAACCTGCCTTGCGGAGTGCCGGACGAACTGCCATATATATAACAACAGACGCAATCGTAGATGTCACCGCATTGATCGAAGTCGCTGCGATATTCCATGCAAGTGTGAGCTCTGCCGCCGGTTTACCAATGATCCAGAGTTTATAATAATATCCGATCAGCGGATCTGCAATGACGTTGAATAAAAGACCTGCCACCGCTGCTGCAATCGTAAAACCAAGGATGTGGTTCTTATCGGTGCTCCGGTCAATCTTGCCCAGACGATGTGCTACGAATCCGGCGATCAGTCCGATGCAGAGTTTGCAGATAAATGTCTTCGGTGCATATACAATATAAACCGGATCGAGAAGGTCACCTATCGTCATGCCGATAGCACCTCCCAAACCGCCGTAAAAGCCGCCGACTAAGAGTGCCCCGATGACACAGACTGCATTTCCCAGATGAATGGAAGTTGCATCGCCGCCCGGAAGTGTGATCTTCACCTGTCCGTATGTAAATACGACATAGGAGAGAGCTGCCAGCAGACCGACCATCGCGATTTTGTAAGCCTGATTTGATTTGTTTGCCATGATGTTTCATCCTCCCTTGTTATTGGACTCATCATAGCACAATCTTGTCCCCTGAAAAACATACAGTTTTTATCATTTTAAGCAGGTCAGTTATAACTTGCCACTTTTTTATCCGGATTAATCATGTGCCTCCACGCACAAAAGGACGCCTCTCTCCAGCTCCAGAATACCCTCGTCCCGTTTGAGTTCATTGCTGATGCAGAGACTCGTCCCCAGCCCGATCGTCCGCCGCTGGAGCGGGTATTTAAATCCCCGCAGCGTCAGTCCCTCGACAGTCTCGGTCATCGGCAGGAACGAAATGTATTTTCCATACACCTCTTCCCGGTGAAATACCTTATGCCCGCCCAGAAGATACAGGCGGTTGCGGGCATCATAAATATTCACTTCCATTCCCTGGCAGAAAAACTGATACATCAGCTGGATATTGCCGATGGCGTGATCCATACGGCCGCCCAGCGCCCCCAGGATATCAACTGCCTCACAGCCCTGGCGCGCCGCCGTCAAAAGCGCCAGCTCCGTATCCGTCTCATCCTTCTCCGGTTTATGGATCTCAAATTCGATGTCCGGCTGGTTCTGATATTCTTCCAGAACCTTTTTGTCCACCGTGTCCAGATCGCCGACCACCGCATTCGGAGAAATATGCAGCGGGCGCAGAACCTCCAGCCCCGCATCTGCCGCAATTACATAGTCATACGAGCGCTGTGAGAGAAAATCTTTCGCAAACGCAATATCAATCGTTCCGCCTGTCACAATCAAACAACGCTTCATCTTCATCATCCCTGTTCAAATTCCTGAAAAATATTTAAAAATGTTTTTACATTCCCAGCCGGGTTTCCCTTAAATACGGCGCTTCCCGCCACGATCACATCGGCTCCTGCCTCCAAAACCGTCCGCACATTGTCCGGCGTGATTCCGCCGTCCACCTCAATGCGGGTGGAAAGTCCCCTCTCGCTGCACATTGCGCGCAGCTTCTTGATTTTTTCTACCGTATATGGAATAAATTTCTGACCGCCAAATCCTGGGTTGACCGTCATCAGAAGAACCATGTCCACCTCCGGCAAAATAACATCCAGTGTCTCGACCGGGGTCGCCGGATTTAACGCTACACCTGTTTGCAGCCCCGCCTCACGGATCTGCGCGATCGTGCGGTCCAGATGAAGACAGGCTTCCTGATGCACACAGATCAGATCCGCCCCCGCTTTTTTGATATCCTCTACATAACGTCCCGGTTCTTCCACCATCATGTGTACGTCAAACACACGATCCGTCACCGGGCGCAGGCTCTTAATCACCGGCATTCCAAAGGAGATACTCGGCACAAACGCGCCATCCATCACATCCAGATGGATGTACTGTGCGCCTGCCTTGTCCACCTCAGCGACCTGCTCTCCCAGCTTCGTAAAATCTGCCCCCAGAATCGAAGGTGATAATATAATCATGATTCTTTCCTCCCAATTTCTTGTAATGTACTCTCGGAATCTTTCTG
>NZ_FR895110.1:0-23473 GCF_000434655.1 Clostridium sp. CAG:43
GTAAGATCCAGAAATCTTCCAAGAAGTACGATATTGAGAACAAGGGTATCGCTGAGGATGATGTAAAGGTTGAGATTAGCGGCAAAAAAGTTCAGTCCGTTGAAACCAGCACTAAGAAATATACTGCGGATGATCTGAAAGCGATCGCTGAAGCTCAGTTCGGCGATGCAAAAGTTACAGATGATGCAATCGTATCTGTACCGTTCATCCAGCTGTACGATGATGATGTTTACACCTATACAGAAGTTTCTACAAATGGTAAAGCCGTTGAAGGTTGGTTAGGATTAAACAAATAATTAATCTGAATTTTATTCGATTAGTCATTTGACTTAGGATAATTGAGAAGCGGTATTTCAGGATATTTCCTGGAATGCCGCTTCTTTTTTAGTAAAAAGAGCTCCGATACCTCGAAGTGTTTCGAGGTGGCGGAGTTTTTTATGTGGTCGCAATGTAAAGGAAGTCTGTCTGTATGACTGCATTTGCCCTCTGTCAGTTAAAGAATAGAATATGCAAAACTCTCTGCAGTACTATCATTTTGAGTTTAAGCATATCTTCCAAGTCTTGTTTCACTGATTCTTTCATGATATGATAATAAAAACAACAAATTATCATGATGTGTGATAAACGTGCAGTTTTATTAAAAAGAGAGGGAGCTATATGGGTATATATTTAAATCCCGGAAACGCAGCTTTTTCAGAAGCGGTGCATTCTCAGATCTATGTAGATAAAACAGAGCTGATTTCTTATACCAACAATGTGCTGGCAACAAACCAGAAAAATATCTGCGTCAGCCGCCCAAGGAGATTTGGAAAATCCATTACAGCCAATATGCTGGCTGCTTATTATAGTAAGGGATGTCAGTCTGATACTTTATTTAAAGACCGAAAAATCAGCTGTTCAAAAGATTATAAAAAATATTTAAACACTTACACAACTATATTTTTAAATATCCAGGAATTTTTAAGTCGAAGCTCTAATGTCGAAGAATTGATTCAGCGGATCCGGCGTTCACTCATGAGAGAAATTCGCCGTGAATATCCAACGATTGATTTTTATGATGAATTAGATCTGACGGAAAATATGAAGGAAATTTATGCTGAAACAAATGAGCCATTTATTATAATCATTGATGAATGGGATTGTATTTTTAGGGAATACGCAGAAGATAAAGCGGCTCAGGAACGATATCTGGATTTTCTTCGTGATTTTCTAAAGGATAAGGCACATATACATCTGGCATATATGACAGGAATATTGCCAATAAAAAAATACGGTACCCATTCTGCGCTCAATATGTTTGATGAATTCTCGATGGCAAATCCAGGTGTTCTGGCGCAATATGTCGGTTTCACAGAAAATGAGGTGCGCTGCCTCTGCTCAGATTATCAAATGGATTTGGCAGAAATCAAAGAATGGTATGATGGATATCGCTTTGAAAAAGCCTCTTCTATTTACAGTCCGCGTTCGGTTGTGGCTGCTATGACTTCTGGTATCTGCGATTCTTATTGGAACCAGACCGAAACATTTGAGGCACTGCGCGGATATATTGACATGAATTTTGATGGGCTGAAAGACGACGTTCTCAGCATGATGGCTGGAGAAATGGTACCGGTCAATACAGGCAGTTTCAGCAATGATATGACGACATTTCACGGCGAGGATGATGTCCTGACTTTGCTGATTCATCTGGGCTATCTGGGATACGATTTCAGCCATAAATCAGTTTTTATTCCTAATAATGAAATCCGTGGAGAGTTTGTAAATGCGGTTTCGGTTTCCCATTGGGGAGAAGTCTCGAAAGCATTGAAAAACTCAGCTGATTTACTTAATGCTATCTGGAAAAAAGACGAAGAAAAAGTAGCTGCTTATATGGAACAGGCTCATTTTGAAACATCCCATTTACAGTATAATGATGAAAATGCACTGAGTTATACTGTATCACTGGCACTCTACGCTGCCAGAAACTTTTATCAGGTTTATCGTGAATTTCCATCGGGATCTGGATTTGCAGATATAGTTTATTTACCGCGAAAAGGATTTCTGGATAAGCCGGCTTTGATTGTCGAACTAAAATGGAACAAATCGGCCGAAGGCGCAATTCAGCAGATATTAAAAAAACAATATTTCCAGAATCTGGAAGATTATTCAGGAAATATGCTGCTGGTTGGAATCAATTATGATTTAAAGACGCGAAAACATGAATGTAAAATTTTAGAATTTAAAAAATGAAAAGCAAGTTATTTGTCACGGCGGCAGTAAAAAGAGATGTTGATTGAGAAATCCTCTTTTTGCGGCCGCTGTGATTTGACATCCAATTCGTATCTGAATCATTAAGCTGATAGCTTGATATAAGAGGACTCCGTCTCTTCAAGAGAATCTTCTTTTAGAGGCGGAGCCTTATTATTACTTTAATTTTTCAAATACACCAGGCAACGCTTCTTAAAAAAAGCAATTCCATAACACAAAATTTTATCATAGGAATCCTCAAATTCTTTTGCATACATCTTTTCATCGATCTGTGCAAGTGCTTTTTTGCAGGATTGTTTCATCTGGTCAAGCGTGCTGGAATATTTCACTTCAAAAAGGGCCAATTGTCCATTTTCAGAGTCGTAGACAATCACATCACTTCGACCTTCTCCATGCTCTTTATTCGACTCTACCACATAACCGGCACCAGTAAAAATACCTGCCAGAAATGCATGGTAAAAGTCTTCCCGGTAATCATGATAACTGATGGTTTTTCTTAAAAGTTTATTCATTTCATCCGTTATCCTGTCGCTGTTTCCATCCCATACCGCATGAAATAATTCTGTGCGGTTCCAACGCTTCGTTGATTCGTTAAACCATTTTATAATTGTTGACTCAAAAATATCCTTGATTTCCCTATTCGGAATCATCAATGCGGTTGTTCCATCTGGTATAGTTTCTTGAATATCCGTCTCTCGAACGCGCGTCAGATAACCGGTTAAATATAAAATACTCCATAAGTTATCCTCGGAAGAATGAAGATAATCATAGGTTAAATTTTCTTCAATCTTTTGGAAAATATATCCGCCGGACAGCAATTTTTCTAATTTCATTGTGATACTGCTTCCTGCATAATCAATGAAAGAGCGAATAATTGCATTATCGCTTGTATTCTTCCAATAACTCTCAGGCTTCATGGAAGGATTATGCTGAAGATCCCGAAGATAATTCATCACATCCCACGGGCAATATACATCAAAGCATCCGAAATGATAACCGTCATACCAGACTTTGATTTCATCCGAATATTCGGTAGTATTGGATTCCTTTAAAATCTGATTTACATCGTTTTGTGTAAAGCCAAAATATTCATTTAATCGAGAAGCTGTAATGGTATCCGAAACAAAATTATTGGTTCCAGTGAAGATACTTTCTTTAGCAATTTTCAAGCATCCTGTCACAACCGCAAAGCAGAGGCTGGAATTATCTTTTAATGAGGTACTCATCATTGCTTTCATGATTTCCAGCATTTCCTGATAATACCCATTGTTGCTTGCTTTTGCAACGGGAACATCGTATTCATCGAACAAAAGAATAACTGTCTTCCCATAATAAGCCTGCATCATTTTCATCAAAATCAGGATAGAACCCTTTATATCTGTTGCAGATGCAGTCTGATTTTTTAGTCGTTTAAAAATCTCTTTATATGCATCGCTGACGGTATCACCTTGCTCCAAATAAGAGTATTCGATGCATATCTGGGATATGACAAATTTCAGCATATCAAAAGCACTGTCAAATGTAGTCCCATCTACATCCTTAAATGTAATAAAAAGAGTCGGACGCTGATTCATCCATGTTTGACAAATAGATGATTCATGACTGATTTCCAAATCTTGAAATAACGAATGGTTATCATGTCGAATATCGAAAAAATGTTCCAGCATACTCATAGCCAGCGTCTTTCCAAATCGTCTGGGGCGAGTAATCAGCGTGACGTTTGCTGTGCTTTTCTTTAATAATTCCGAAATGAGTCTCGTTTTATCGACATAGTAATATCCATTTTTACGTATCTGAGAAAAATCCGAGACGCCAACCGGAATATTTAGATTCGTCATAGAATCATCGCTCCTTTCGAAAAATCAGGCTGTTTTTATTATCATATCATGAAAGGATGGGGGAAACAAGGTGGAGAAAGAGATTGAAAAGATAGAAAAAAGGTCCCCTGGGAATTTCTTCCCAGAGGACTCTTTATCATTGAATTAATAGGATATTAATAAATTAGAACTCAAATTAATATCAATTATTTATTCCAGCCTTCAGCTAAGTTCTTATCGTATGTATAAACACCGTCATACAGTGCGATGAACGGAACTGCTACCTGATTATCGTAATCCTGAGCACCTACAAAACCAGATTTAGCAATATCAGCTTTAACGGTATTAACTAAAGTAGTATAACCTACACCATCAACAGATTCAACAACACCCTTCTTGTTGGTCTTTACATAAATTTCTTTTCCAACGTAAGCAGCGTTCACAATATCATCATATTTCTTAGCAGTAGATGCTTTCTGGATCTTACCCTTTGTATTTACAAGGTAAACTTTTTCATCAACTACATATAACTTGTAGTCATCATCAGCTTCCAGTCTCTTACCATTGAAGTACAGAGTACCATCTTTTTCACCTGTATAACCAATACCGTTCTTGCCATTCTTGGTTGTGAAGTAGAAGGTGTAATCATCATCTTCGCACTCTACAGAAGCAACTTTACCAGTCTTCTGGTAGCCGTTCTCATCAAAGTAGAAGAATCCCTTGTCTTTAGCGATGAACTGCAGACCATCCTGCATCTGACCTTTTTCGTTGAATGCGAAATACTTGTTACCGCTTACTTTAACTTTCTTTCTCATTACATAAACTGGATCACCATCATCGGTTGTTCCAGCTGCATCAGTTGTATTAGCGTGATACATATCACCATCATCGATGTAGTACCAGTCGGTATCATTGTCAGTCTTCATAGCCTCAGAACCATCGCGCTGAACCCAACCATTGCCCCTGGAACCATCTTCAACTTCGTTGTAGTACAGCATCTCGCCAGCAGTTGCTACAGTGCCATCGGTACGAGCAGCATCAAGTTTAGAATTAGAAGCTACAGATACTTTCTTGTTGTCGATCCACTCATACAGCATCTGACCATGCTCGTTGAACATATAGAATCTGCCGTTGATTTTCTTCTTGCCTGTGCCATGATATGCTTTACCAGAAGACTGGAACCAGTACCAACCTTCGTCATCACACGGATCAGAGGTGCTATCATCACACTGACCTTTGTTCTGTCCATCATCGATATCTTCGTCGCTTAAGTTACCGGATTTCTCCAGCCACAGCCACTGAGACTCAACTCTAGCACCGTCATTCTCATCGCCATAGTAGTACATGTCGTCGTTTACGCTGTCATACTGCCAGCCGAACTGCATCTTACCATCGCTATCGAATAAATAAGTTTTACCATTGATTTTCTTGGTATCGCTTACAACTTTTTTACCTTTGTTGTTGAAGTAGAACCAACGCTCGCCATCCTCGTCCGGCTCATCCTGATCTTCATCAGATACAGTATATTTCCAAGCATTTGTCAGCATAGCACCAGACTCATCTACATAGTAGTCATCATCTACCCAAGCGTCTGTCAGCATATCGCCGTCTTCGTCAAGATAGAACCACTTACCGCCGTCCTTCTTCCACTCGCCTGTTACCATCTCATCGTCGCTATCATAATAATGCCAAACACCAGCGTCATCTTTCTCCCAACCAGCTGCGAAAGAAGTCATGGAAGCACCCATAGCGAGTAAAGCTGCTGCAGAAAGTACTGCAACTAATTTAGTCTGCTTTCTCATAATTAATGCACTCTCCTTTTACTTTTTGAAATATTTTTCTCGAAATCCTAACTGCATTACCAGGTCATTATACTTCGGATATGGAAAATTATCAATAGTTTTTTTACAGAATTTCCAACTTTTTATTTTGAAGTGGAATATTGCCTGTATTTCCTATCTTTCTCTTCCCTGTGAAGTACTGCCTTTCTCCGATACACCCACATTATAATACACGTTATTCCAAAATACCATAACATTTATCTGTGCATTTTCTTACGGATTTTTTACGAAAATTCTTTATAGTTTCGTAATTGTATTTATATTTGTACAATCCTGTTTTGACCGTCAAAATGCCCTTATTTTCAGTATTTTTTACGTTTCTTATTTTCCTCAGACTACCTTATCAAGCCTTTATTCTTTTCCTCCCACAGCATTACTTTTTCCGTTTACTTTCTCTGTATTTATGCTATAATGTTCATATATCACTCTTATTTTTGATTTTTGAACACACAACAGTCAGAACCTATTTTCACTCTTATCCATCCATAATGATGAAGAAATACGTGAATATACATAGGAGTAAAATTAAAAAGACTTTGATAATTCAGGAGGTTTTATATGGATCGCTATGGACTGGTCTGCCGGAGTTTCTATGAGAATCCGGATGTGACCCAGCGGGAGCTTGCTTCGATTTTGAATCTTTCCCTGGGGACTGTGAATAAATTACTTGGGGACTGCCTGGAGGAGGCATTTCTCATGACGGATATGGATACGGGGAAATATCTGCTGACCGAACAGGGGCTTAAGTATCTGGAACAATTTAAAGTGGATGGCGCCGTCATTACCGCCGCCGGGTTTGGCTCCCGGTTTGTGCCGCTGACGTTTGAGACGCCGAAGGGGCTTCTGGAAGTGTTTGGCGAGCGGATGATTGAGCGCCAGATCAAGCAGCTCCATGAAGCGGGGATCACGGATATCACAATTATCGTCGGTTATTTAAAGGAAAAGTTTGAATATCTGATCGACAAATATCAGGTCAAACTCCTCTATAACCCGGAGTACGCCACCAAAAATAATCTGGCTACGATCTACCATGCCCGCGAGCTGTTCCGCGGTCGCAATATGTATCTGCTTGTCTCGGACAACTGGATTCGAAATAATATGTACCATAAGTATGAGTGCGGCGCGTGGTACTCTTCTGTTTACATGGAAGGTGAAACGTCAGAGTGGTGTCTTTCTTCTAATAAAAAGGGGCGTATCACATCGGTGCAGGTCGGTGGGCATGATTCCTGGGTCATGTATGGACCTGCGTTCCTCTCGCGTGATTTTTCCAACCAGCTCATTCCGCTCATTGAGGAAGCCTATCATCAGCCTGGCACAGAACAATGGTACTGGGAACAGGTTGTCGTCGATCATATCAAAGAACTGGATTTTTCGATGAACTGCCAGCCGGCGGATCAGGTCTATGAGTTTGAAAACCTGGAAGAACTGCGCCTGTTTGATCCGAAATATCAGAATCATTCGGACAATGCCGCCATGCAGCTGGTCGCACACGTTTTCAATGTAAAAGAGGAAGCGATACACAACATCCGCTGTCTCAAATCTGGTATGACAAACCAGTCGTTCCTGTTTGAACTGGATAGAAAACATTATATCTGCCGCATTCCGGGTCCGGGAACAGAATTTCTGATTAACCGGAAAGAGGAGGAGGCTGTTTACAAGGCAGTCACACCGCTTGGCATTACCGAACATATTTTGTATTTTGACGGAAAAACCGGCTACAAGATCGCCCAGTATTATGAGGGCGCTCGGAATGCGGATGCAAAGAACCCGCAGGAGATGGCCGCCTGCATGGAGATGCTGCGGAAGCTGCATCATTCCGGCGTGACGGTTCCGCACACGTTCCGCATCCGGGAACGGATTGATTTTTATGAGAGGATCTGCCGCGGACATGAGGAAATGCTATTCGAGGACTACCCGGCGGTCCGCGCCCGGATGAATGAACTGATGGATCGGCTGGATACACTGGAACGTCCTTGCTGCCTCTCCCATATTGACTCGGTTGCGGACAATTTCCTGTTTCTGCCGGACGGCTCCCTGCGTCTGATCGACTGGGAGTATGCGGGCATGTGCGATCCGCTCATTGATATTGCGATGTGCAGTATTTATTCATATTATTCACAGAAAGAGCTTGACCACCTTCTGGAAGAATACCTCCAGCACGCCCCATCAGACGAGGAACGCTTTGTCACGTATGCCTATGCGGCGCTCGGCGGTTTCCTGTGGGCGCTCTGGGCGGTCTTCAAGAGTATGGAAGGGCGCGAATTTGGCGATTACACGATCGTGATGTATCGGTATGCGAAAAATTATTATCGAAAAATTGTTTCCGAGGGCTTGTTAAAATTGTAATATTTCCGTTAGGTATTTTACATTTTTCTATGTTATACTTATAAAGTAATTTGATATGATACCAGAGTCAAAAGGTCAGAAGTTCGACGCAAGCTTGCTTGCAGGAGAATTTTTGACCTTGGGACCCGCCAAAAACATGAGTAAGTAGCCATTTTTCAAAGAAAAATGAGCGAATTACGAATGTTTTTGAAGATTGCGGGAGCATATAGTGCGGAGCAATCTGGTATCAGAGGGGTCAAAATGCCTTTTGACCCCAACATCTTTGATATTAATTTCTACTGTAATCATAGATAACGATAAATCACATTGCAAGGGGGATACGCGATGCGGAAAAGATATGCAAAACTGCTTGGGCTTGCCTGCCTGATCGGTGCCATGGGGCTGCTTCCTTCTTCCCAGAGCCGTGCGGCCGGATGGCTGAAGGACGGAAACTACTGGTACTACATGACCGACGACGGTCAGAAGCATACCGGATGGGTACATATCGGAGAGAAATATTATTATATGGATGATTCGACCGGCAAGATGGTGACCGGTTGGCGTCAGGATTCATCCACTTCCTCTTGGTATTATTTCAACCAGAGCGGCGAGATGATGACCAAATGGCAGAAAATCAACAACTACTGGTACTATTTTAACCAGTACGGTGTGATGCAGAAGGGCTGGCTCCAGCTTGATACGGTCTGGTATTACCTGGGTGAGGATGGACGGATGTTTACCAACTGGCAGAAGATGGACAACGGCACCTGGTACTATTTCGGCACGGACGGGGCGATGCGGACTGGCTGGCAGAAGGTAAACAGCACCTGGTATTATCTCGACGAAAATGGAAAACTGCTGACCGGTTGGCAGCTCATCAAAAATGAATACTACTATCTCCATGAGGGCAAGATGCTGACCGGCTGGCTCAATGACAGCAACGGAAACACCTACTACATGGACAAGACAGACGGCAATATGAGCCGCGGCTGGAAGCAGATCGACGGCACCTGGTACTATTTCAATGAGTACGGACACCGCCAGAAAGGCTGGATTAAGGTATCCGGCACCTACTATTATCTGGATGAGAACGGTAAGATGGCTTCGAACACAACCCTGACGATTGATTCGGTGAAATACACCTTTGCTAAGAGCGGTGCGTGCCAGAATCCACCGTCCAGTCTCTCCGGCATGAGCGACAGCTATTTTGACCCAAGTGCTTCACAGGGAACAGGGACTTCGTCTGGCAGTTCTTCTTCAAGCAGCACTTCGGGGCCAAGCGGAACGGCTTCGAACACTTCCAATTCAGGAACTTCCAGTTCAGGTAACACCAACAATTCGAATAGTTCCGATCCTTCGACCAGTTTTACTGCACCGGGAAGTTCCAACAGCTCCAGCTCGTCAAATGGTTCTTCGTCGGGCACAACCGTTCCGATTCCTGGAAGCGGCTACAGCAGCTCCACTTCCACGCCGGGCGGGACTTCCAGTTCGTCAGGCTCTTCGAAAAACCAGACAAGCAGCAGTTCCACCAGCGATACCGGCAATGTACCAAGCCGCATCTACAGCAACGGCACGACTTACACCGCACCGACGACATCAAGCTCCAGCTCGTCAGGCTCTTCGTCAAATTCGTCCGATAAACGGATTAACGGATTTACCTCCAATCAGGGCGATACGATTCAGGAGGGACAGACGCAGGGTCCTGGACGGAAATAAACCGTATTTGCAAAATATATAAGTGTTGTTAAAAAAAGATTTTGACCAACGATTCATAGCCTATATCGATGGTCAAAATCTTTTTAATTAAAATCATACCTTCTAAAAGCTGCCTACACCTCAAACACCAAATCCCCATAACTCGGGAACGGCCATAACTCTTTATCTACCAGCATTTCCAGCTCGTCTGCCGGTTTACGGAGAGCTACCATCGCCGGGCATACCTCATGCAGATAGGCAAATGCTTTTTCTTTGTTATCCTTGATCGCAGATGCCTTTGCCAGGATATCTTTGAGTGCCGCCAATGCCACCTTCATCTCTGAGAGTTTATCAGAGGTCTCTAAAAGCAGTTCTTTCTGGACACTGACATCGGCTTCCTCACAGGCAGTCCGTACGGCTGTCAGGGAGGAAGCAAGCTGGGTCGTATATTTGACAACCGCCGGGATGATCTGCTTGCTCGCCATGTCGATCATCGTCTTTGCCTCGATGTTGACGGTCTTGGAATATGCCTCATACTCAATCTCGGCGCGGGATTCCAGCTCGGTCCGGGTGTACACGCCAAATTCTTCAAAGAGCTTGATCGCTTTCTCTGTCCGGATTGCCTCGACAGAATCGATACCTGCTTTCAGGTTCGGGAGCCCACGGCGCTCTGCCTCTTTAACCCATTCCTCCGAATAACCATTTCCGCTGAAAATGATACGGCGGTGCTCTGCAAACAGGCGCTTGATCATATCATGGACTGCGCTGTCAAAATCATCGCTGTTTTCCAATTCGTCCGCAGCCTCTTTAAACGCCTCTGCCACGATCGTGTTGAGCACGACGTTCGGGGATGAAACAGAATCCGAAGAACCAACCATACGGAACTCGAATTTATTACCGGTAAACGCAAACGGTGAAGTACGGTTGCGGTCGGTTGCATCCTTGACGAAATCCGGAAGTGTCGCTACTCCCGTCTGAAGTACCTCGCCCTGCTTAGAATGTGCGGCTTCGCCCGTGCTGCACAACTGGTCGATAACATCCTCCAGCTGCTCGCCCAGGAAAATAGAGATGATCGCTGGCGGCGCCTCTGCCGCACCCAGACGATGATCATTGCCCGGAATCGCGGTGGACTCGCGCAGCAGATCCGCGTGTCTGTCAACTGCTTTCATGATGCACGCCAGAACCAGAAGGAACTGTACATTTTCGTGCGGCGTCTCGCCCGGATTCATCATGTTGATGCCGTCGTCGCTCGTCAGGGACCAGTTGTTGTGCTTACCAGAACCATTGATTCCGTCAAATGGTTTCTCATGCAGCAGACAGGTCAGACCGTGATGTCCTGCGACACGCTTCATCGCCTCCATGACCATCTGGTTGTGATCGACTGCCAGATTGACCTGACAATAGGTTGGTGCTAATTCATGCTGTGCTGGTGCAACTTCGTTGTGCTGTGTCTTTGCACTGACACCCAGACGCCACAGTGTCTCATTTAACTCTTTCATGAATGCACCGACTCTCGGACGGATGCTTCCAAAATAGTGATCATCCATCTCCTGCCCTTTCGGCGGCATCGCGCCAAACAGGGTACGACCGGTGTAGATCAG
Source organism: Clostridium sp. CAG:43 (assembly GCF_000434655.1). Taxonomy (NCBI): domain Bacteria; kingdom Bacillati; phylum Bacillota; class Clostridia; order Eubacteriales; family Clostridiaceae; genus Clostridium; species Clostridium sp. CAG:43. The sequence continues at coordinate 11,527 of NZ_FR895110.1, forward strand.
GTCTTTTCTCTGTAAATATTTGTTCTTATCAACCAGAAAATACTCCTGCTCCGGTCCCACATACGGAATCACCCGGTGGGAAGTCGTATTTCCAAACAGGCGGAGAATCCGGAGTGCCTGCTCGTTGATTGCCTGCATGGAACGCAGCAGCGGTGTCTTCTTATCCAGTGCTTCGCCGCGGTACGAACAGAATGCAGTCGGTATGTAGAGTGTCACGCCCAGCGTATCTTCCCGCAGAAATGCCGGGGAAGTACAATCCCAGGTTGTATAGCCGCGTGCCTCAAAGGTGGAACGAAGTCCGCCCGACGGAAACGAGGATGCATCCGGCTCGCCCTTAATCAGCTCTTTACCGGAAAACTCCATGATAACGCGTCCGTTGGAATCCGGTACGGAGATAAACGCATCATGTTTTTCTGCCGTAATGCCGGTCAGCGGCTGGAACCAATGGGAATAATGCGTCGCACCGCGCTCGATCGCCCAGTCTTTCATCGCGTGTGCGACAACATCTGCGATGGACGGATCCAGCTCAGCTCCGTCTTCAATGGTTTTCTTCAGTTTTTTGTAAACACTTTTCGGAAGGCGTTCCTGCATCGCCTTGTCATTAAACACATTTTTTCCGAAAATTTCCGGTACATTGATAATCTCGCTCATTCAATCCCTCACATTAATATGAAAACAGACCGGACCGCCGGTATGTATATCCGCGTTGCGAAATGTACATCCCTGCAGTCCGGTCATGAACCTTACTTATTCATCAGGCTTTTCCGATAGAACCGAACAGTTCCATCTTTGTCTTAACCGTCTCTTTGATCGCCTCAAAACCAGGTGCAAGAAGTTTACGCGGGTCAAATCCTTTGCCCTGCTGATCCTTACCAGCCTCGATATACTGGCGGGTTGCCTCTGCAAATGCCAGCTGGCACTCAGTATTTACATTAATCTTCGCTACACCTAAAGAAATGGCTTTCTTAATCATATCTTCCGGAATACCGGTACCACCGTGAAGAACCAGCGGCATATCGCCTACTTTTTCTTTTACGGCTGCCAGCGTCTCAAAGCTTAAGCCTGGCCAGTTTGCCGGATATTTGCCGTGGATATTGCCGATACCTGCTGCCAGCATATCAACTCCGAGGTCTGCAATCGCCTTGCACTCGTTCGGATCTGCACATTCGCCCATACCGATCACGCCGTCTTCCTCGCCGCCGATGGAACCAACCTCAGCCTCCAGGGAAATACCTTTCTCCGCGCAGACTTTGACTAATTCTTTGGTTTTCTCTACGTTCTCGGCGATCGGATAATGGGAGCCGTCAAACATGATGGAAGAAAATCCAGCATCGATACATTTATAGCAGCCCTCGTAGGTGCCGTGATCCAGATGCAGCGCAACCGGAACCGTGATGTTCAGCTCTTCGATCATCGCTTTTACCATCGCAGATACTGTCTTAAAGCCAGTCATATACTTGCCTGCGCCCTCTGAAACACCTAAGATAACCGGTGAGTTCTGCTCCTGTGCCGTCAGTAAAATTGCTTTGGTCCATTCAAGATTGTTGATGTTGAACTGACCAACCGCATATTTGCCATCTCTTGCCTTCTGAAGCATTTCCTTCGCACTAACTAACATATACAAACCTCCTCGTTGTCTCTTTTTGATCTAACCAGAGTCTATTATATACCATAATTCAGTATTTGCCTAGCCTGTCAAAAAAATAACAGGCAATTATTTTAATATTTTGTAACTTTTACTGTAAAATCTCCGAAACGGTCTTCTCCATCTCCTCCGGCTTGCACTGGCGGTTGTGACGGATCTCTGCCTTGCGGATCTCCTCGATCGCCTGCGGGATCTTCACGCCGGATGCTTTCTCCATCTCGTCGATAAGCTCGAACTCGCCCTTGCCTTCTTCGCTGCCGAAGATTGCCTCCATGACGCTGCGGGAGAATTTATATGGGCTTGCCGTCGATGCGATAACTGTCTTCTTGGTATCGCCTGTCTCCTTCACATAGTTATGGTATACGCAGGATGCAACGCCGGTATGCGTATCGATCATATAACCGGTCTCATCGTAGAGACGCTTGATCTCGGCTGCATTTGCCGCCTGATCGGCATAACCGCCGACAAAATCTGCCATGCGCGCACGCATCTCACCGGTAACCGAATATTTGCCATCTTTCGAAAGCTCTTCCATGCGTTTCTTGGTCTCCTCCGCATCGCAGCCGGTGGAGAGATAAATCAGACGTTCCAGGTTGCTGGAAATCAGAATATCCATCGACGGGGAAGAGGTCAGGATGAATGGACGGTTCTTGTCATATACGCCTGTCTTAAAGAAGTCGTACAGAACTTTATTGTCATTGGACGCGCAGATCAGTTTGTCGATCGGCACACCCATCTGTTTTGCAAAATAAGCAGCTAAAATATTGCCGAAGTTTCCGGTCGGAACGGTTACATTGATCTTCTCACCGTTCTCGATCTCGCCGTTTTCAAGCAGTTTTGCATACGCATATACATAGTATACAACCTGTGGTACGAGACGACCGATGTTGATGGAGTTTGCGGAAGAGAGCTGATAGCCTCTGCCTGCTAATTCTTTGGCAAATTCTTTGTCACCAAAGATTTTCTTGACACCGCTCTGTGCATCATCAAAGTTTCCGGAAATACCGACAACGCTTGTGTTCGCGCCCTTCTGGGTCAGCATCTGCAGCTCCTGCACACGGCTGACGCCGTCCTTCGGATAAAATACGATAATTCTGGTTCCCTCAACGTCTGCAAAACCAGCCATCGCTGCCTTTCCGGTATCGCCGGAGGTTGCGGTCAGGATCACAATCGTGTTCTCCGCATGGTTCTTCTTCGCCGATACGGTCATCAGATGCGGCAGGATCGAGAGCGCCATATCCTTGAAGGCAATCGTGCTTCCGTGGAACAGCTCCAGATAATATGCTCCGTCTGCTTTGACAAGCGGCGCCATCTCTTCCGTATCAAACTTACTGTCGTAAGCGCGCTCGATACAGGTTTTCAGCTCTTCCTCCGTGAAATCAGTCAGGAACTGCTTCATAACTGCATAAGCTACTTCCTGATATGTTTTATGGGATAATTCTTCCAGGCTGCAATCTAACGCCGGGATATGATCCGGCATGAACAGGCCGCCGTCTGCTGCCAGTCCCTTTAAGATCGCCATCGAAGCCGTTACGTTGTTTTCACCGCCACGGGTACTGCTGTAATTGATTGCCATGATTTTCATCCTCTCTTTTTATCTTTCCCCGTCGTCCCCATCTTTGCAAAGGATGCCGGAGTCAAACTTTCTGCCATGTAAGTGTTCTGTGTGGTTTTGCAGTTCTCCCGCAAAGTTACGGGACCCCCTGCTTACTTTAGTTAAAAATTCTATCATACTTTATGGCACAGCGCAAGAAAAATTCCCCCTTAATACGTGATCTTCCAGCGCCCAAACAATCCCTTCTTAAAATGGGAAAACCGCCGTGAAGCACTCTCATTTCCCATCTCGATCGCCTTCTGGTAGCACTGTGCCGCCCGCTCGAGATCTTCCGGGGATTCATTTTTCCGTTCGTAGATAAATCCAAGCTCATAGAGTGCATATCCGTCACATTCCGTCTGTGCCGCCCGCTCAAAAAGCTCCTTCGCCTTATTTTCATCGGCGGTGCAGCCTTCTCCCTTCATATAGAGATAGCCTAACTTGGATGCAGACTGCAGACTTCCAGCTTCTTCGCACCGGTTCAGCCACTCAAATGCTTTTGCATAATCGCGGTCTACTCCCTCTTCGCCCTGGAAATACAGGCATCCAAGAATCTCCATGCACTCTGGATTTCCCTGCGAAGCGCCTTTTTCGTACCAGGAAACTGCCTGCTTCATATCAATCTCGCCGTTCAGACCATCCCGATAGATATTTCCAAGCGCCAGACTTGCCTGTCCGTCCGTCTCGATCCCAGCTGCCTCCCGCAGAAGTTTTTCTGCCCGGACAGTGTCCTGCTCATCGGACGGGCGCAGATACAGGCGGGCTAACGGAAGCGCCGCCTCTTTGATGCCTGCCGCATATGCTTTTCCATACCAGTAAAACGCTTTTTCATCATCGCGCTCCACCAGCTCATCCTGATAAAACAGATTTCCAAGTTCTTCAAAGCTCTCCGCCTCGTTCCGCGCCGCGGCTCCTTCCAGCGCCTGGACGGCCGCCTGGATATCGCGCTCTGTGCCCTGTCCGTTTAAATACATCTGCCCCAGATACAGCATGGCGCGGGAAGACCCCTGCTTTGCCGCCGCATAGTCATATTGGAATGCAGCTTCCCAGTCTTCTTCCTGGCGGTAATGTTCCCCCATCTGGAAGAGTCCCCAGACCTCCCCGCTGGCGGCGCACTGGTTCGCCCAGCGAAGTGCCTCTTTTTCATCTTTTTCCCGGTATGTACCATTCTGGCAGCATTTTCCCATCTTAACCATCGCCGGGATAATGCCGCCGTCCGCCGCCCGTTCGTACCAGAAGAGACACTGCTCACGGGCGCTCTCAGTCTGCGGCATATAATCGGCCAGATCTTCCCACTCAACTGCCTCGCCCATCTGCCACGCGGCATAGACATCGCCCATCTCAGCGGCATCCCGCACCTGACGGTAACTTTCCTCGATGGAATAACGTGCCGACTGCTTCATCTGTTCGTCATACTGACCGGCGCGCAGCGCTCCTAACACTGCCCGGGCACTTCCCGCCGAAGCCCCCCGCAGGTAACATTCATACGCTTTTTTCTCATTGAACCCGACAGCCCCGTCCCCCCAGCTGTAACAGTGTCCTAAAAAGAACCATGCTTCCGCATCGCCCGCATACGCCGCCTCTTCCAGCCAGGTAACTCCCTGGGCGTACATCGCATCGTTACACTGTTTCCAGATCTGGTCTGCACCTTTCTCACATAAGCCTGTCATCAGGATTGTCATATATCATTCATCCGCCTTCCACACGAAATTGTATCAATTAAAACTTTCTGCCTCCGCCGCCGTGCATCCTTCCGCTGCTGCCCTGATGTATGGTCGTCCTTCCGGCCGAACCGCCCGAAGCGCCCGGACCCGGATTTTTCGGAATCCATCTGGTCACTACCGACCGGTTTACAAACTGCTCCTCATTTTGGACAAAATGCAGCGCACTGTCCGCCCGGTATGCCATATGGAAACCCAGCGACTGGCGGTGTTCTTTCTGCATCTTATACTGGCGCATCACCGAAAAGCACGGGAGTGCCGCCACGATTGCAGCCGCGACCGCCGCAAACAGCGCCTCATACCATTCCAGGGAATGTTTTTTCTCCTCGCGCACCTGCGTATACTGTCCCACCGGAACGCCCATCTCCAAATAATTTTCGATGCTGTCGATCGCCCCCAGCGCGCCTTCCGCATAGTTTCCATCCGCCACGCTGTCATATGCCGCATCCAGCACCTTCTCTACCCGCGCATCCGTCAGCACTTTCATCGCATACCCGGTGGTAGAAACGTATATCTCCCGGTTGTCCATATCGATCGAAAGCAGAATACCACTCGCATCGTCCCCGACGCCCAGTCCGTGGCTGTCGTAAAAATCATCGGCATAGCTTTCCGCCGATTCTCCCTGTGCGTCCTCGACTGTCAGTACCGCCAGATCGGCATCCTGTGAATCACGCACCTCATCGATCCGTGTCTCCAGCTCCTGCACTTCTTCCGCGCTGAACAGTCCCGCCTCATCGAAGACGCGCGTGCCTTCCGCCGCCCATATAGGGCTGACCTGTGAAAATGAAATAAATGCTGCAACAAAGAAGCATATAAAACCTTTCAGCCGTCCATATTTCTTCTTTTTCTGTGTGACTCCCGCATTTTGATTCTCTATCATATCAGGTATCCTCCCAGCAGCAAAAGTACAAACACAGGAATGAAAATCGTCAAAAACAGGCGCACCAGTTTTTTCGAATCAACCGGCAGGACGCCGCAGACCTTTCCATTTTCCCCATTCATCGCAAAATAGTACATCTGACCGCTCTTCGGATCCGGGTAAGTCATCATCCACACTGGAAGCATGGCATAGTTCCATTTTTCCCCCGTGATGGTCTCCCGGTGGTTCCGGATATCCACATGATCGTAGCCGGAGACGCTATTTTGCAGAGATTCTCTCGTATACTGCTTGATCTCCTGCTCAATCTCCTGTGCAAATTCTTCCTTTTCTCGGTCGCGCCGCTCCGCCCTAAATCCCAGAAAATAGCCTGCCTGAAACGGGCGCAGCTTCTTCATATCAAACGGAAGCACGGTCTCGGCAAGGCTGCGGTCCGCCTGCTTTAACGCGTTGCGCGCCACATCCTTGATGGGAAGCTCCGCCTTTTTCTCCAGATGGTAACGGCTCGTCTCGATATACTCGATCTCCCCCGCCACCGTCACGCGTTTCCGCAGCGCCTCCGCCTGCATCTCACCGGATACCTGACAGCTATACATCCAATATGGATAATAAATTCCTTCCAGATACTCCATCTGACGCGGCGAGTAGAAATCATCCGGCACATATTTTTTCTTCTGAATCCAGTTTTTAAAGATTTCTTTTGCCTTTTTCTTGTCGATCTCAAACGGAATCAGACCGTCCGGGCGGTATTTACCGTCCAGACTTCCCGAAAGAACCACCGGATTGTGGCAGTAACAGCAGTACGTGGACGCTGTCGTCTCCTGTGCCACAATCTCCGCGCCGCAGCTCGGGCAGGTATAGAGAACCATCTTAGACTCCGCCTGCTTCTGGCTCTCTATCTTTTCCGCTTCCGGCATTCCACCCGGATTCGAAGCTTCCTCTGACTTTCTGGCTGCCTCTTCCATCTCTTTCAACGTCTCTTCCGTAAACGCTGAGAGGCAGTATTCACATTTAAATTTCTGCGTCTTCGGATCAAACACCAGCCCGCCGCCGCAGTTTGGACACTTATATGATTGTATCTCCATACGCCCTATGACCTCGGTTTTCCGCATTCGGAACAAAACTTACCTGTATTGACCGTTCCGCAGCTGCAGGTCCACGGACCGGCTGGTCTTGGCTTGCCGCACTCGGAGCAGAACTTTCCGTGGTTGACATTGCCGCACTCACAAATCCAGGATTCCGCCGGAGCTGCCGCACTGCCCTGCGGCGGTGCATGCCCTGCGGCGGTGCATTCTGTCCTGCCGGTTGTGCATAGCCGCCCTGTGGTGCCGCACTCATCTGTCCCGGCTGCTGTGCATAACCACCCTGCGGCGCTCCATTCGCCTGTCCCGGCGCATAGCCGCCCTGCGGTGCCGCATATCCCTGCCGCGCCGCCTGCTGCATCTGCATCTGCTGCAGGTTGGACGCCGATGCGGCGCCCATAAAGATGCGGCGCCCATAAATCCGCCGCCGAAGTTCATGCCGGCGCCCATTCCCATAAAGCCTGCCATCGCACCGCTTCCGTTGGAACCGGCTGCCTCAAAGCCGCGTGCCATCGCGCCCTGTACATACCCCTCGCGCACCGACGGGTCGCCGAGCATCGCGCCCTGATTCCGCATATTGATGAGTTTCTGCGATTCTTCATCATAGGAAATGCTGGCGATACCGACTGACTGGATCTCCATGCCACGCAGACGGTTCCACTCTTCATCCAGCGTCTCCGCCATATAGCGTCCCAGTTCCCTGCCTTTGGAGGCTACAAAGGAAATCCGCACGCCATCCGCCGACATCTGGTTGATCGAGGTCTGCAGCGCTTCCAGGAACTCCGCTAAATACTGCTCATTGATGGAATCAATCTCCACCTGATCCTGATTTTTCGGAATAGCCTCCGCATAAAATTTCAGTGGATCCGTGATCTTGATGGAATAAGTTCCATGCGCGCGCAGAAACAGCTCGGAATTGTAGAATAAATCAAAATAGTTGATCGGCGTCCGTGTGCCGAACTTGATTCCCTTGATCTCCTGGAGATTAATATAGTAGACCTTCTGTGCATACGGCGTCTGTCCGCCATAGCGCACACGGTTGAAGGATTCTTTCAGCGCATCGCCGAACTGTCCGTTAAACAGGGACGGCAGGGATGAATTCTGCACTGTATAATAGCCCTCTTCCGCTGTATAATCAACGACCTTACCGCCGTCCACCAGCATCATAAACTGATTCGGGTACACATGGATCACAGAACCATTGGACACCGTTTCCGGCGTTCTCTTCCGGTTCTCCCCGCGGCGTGTCTGCACACCCGCTGAAAATACGGTCTGTTCCCCCATATTTTCCGGTTCAATCACTTCCAGCCACTGATCTGCCAGCCCGCCGCCGACCGCGTGTGCCGCTGCTCTGATAATTCCCATACTCTCTGCCTCCTTGTCCAAATTCATAGTCTCTCTGTTTTTCTGCTTTTTCTATCTATCGGTTATCCTTCCCTTTATTTTTCCCATGCCGATTCCATTTTCCCGGCGTGATCGCCCAGACTGCTGCCGCGATCAGCACCATCGCCAGCATACACTGCAAAATCAGGCTGCACGCCGTCCAGTGTGCTGTGATCGCATTGTCTGGAAATACGCCGAACAGCGGCTCGAACCATTTTCTCATGTCACCGCTTCCCGCCTGTCCGTTAATTACATTATAAAACGAGACAGCCGGATTGAAAAGAAAGAGATAGCGTAAAATGCCGGAACTTGCCATTTCCGATGCATTGAGATTAGATGCATACGAATTTGCCGCCCGGAGCGCCATCCGGTATGCAAACAGATTGACTGCCATCGTTCCCGCCGTCAGCGCCACCACCGTCACATAGGAGCAGACGGTCGATACCGTCGAGCGGCGCAGCACCGATGAATAAAAGATCCCGATACTGCCCGTTAAAATTGCCACAACGCCGTGGCACAGGAACAGCATCCCAATGTCCTGCAGCGTAACGCCCCCGTAGACAAATACGAGCGCCTGTACCGGAAGCGCCGAGACCGCCAGCACCAGCATCGTCACCAGCGAGGACGCCAGTTTTCCAAGCACCATGTCACGCGGCTCCATCGTGGTCGTCAGCATCAGTTCCAGCGTCTGGCGTTCCCGCTCGCCGCTGATACTGCTGGCAGTCAGCGCCGGCATGATGAAAAGCAGCATGATAAATTCGATCGAGGAGACGAACGTGTAGAGATCCAGAAACTGCGAATACTGGATCTCCGCCGTCGTCCTGACCTGTTCCGCCACCGAATACATATTAAACAGCGCCACCGCCGCCAGAATACTGTTAAAAACAAACAGAATCGCCATCATGCGGATGCTGCGGCTTCCGACTGTCATTTCCCTCCTAAATACCGGATTCCATCTCATGTTTCAGCACCGCCCTCTCTTCTTCATGTCCTGTGATCTGCATAAACAGTGATTCCAGGCTTCCCTTCTCGCGCATAAAGCTGCTGACCATCACATCCGCATCGATAAGCTGCTGCAAAAGCAGCGCCTCATCCTGCCGATCCCCCAAAAAGCCCAGCTTGATCTCATCCCCCTGCACCGCGATCGTCTGCACGCAAGGATGGCTTTTCAGGATCGCAAGCGCCTTTTCTTTCTGGCTGAAAATTGAGATCAGAAGCGGATTGGACGAGTTGATCCGCTCAAAAATCTGATCCATGCTGCCCTGCAGAACCGTTCTTCCCTGCTCAATGATGCCGATCGAGGTACAAAGCTCTGACAATTCCGATAAAATATGTGAGCTGACGAGCAGCGTTTTTCCCTGATCGCGCAGTTCTTTCAGAATCGCCGTATACTCCACCCGGGTGCGCGGATCCAGCCCGGAAGCCGGTTCATCCAGGATCAGAAGATCCGGATCGTGGATGAGCGCCCGCGCCAGACAGAGGCGCTGCTTCATACCTCTCGAAAGCCCGTCCACGAAAAAGTCCTCTTTATCTTCCAGCCGCACCTGTTCCAGAAGCGTATGGCAGCGCGTCCGCGCCTGCAGCCCCGTAATTCCGTAGCAGGATGCAAAAAATTCCATATATTCCGATACTTTCAGGTTATCATATACTCCGAAGAAATCCGGCACATAGCCGATCCGCCGCCGGAGTTCTTTTCCGTCTGAGTAAACATCCAGTCCGCCGATCTCCACCTCGCCCTCATCGGGAACGAGGAGTCCCGCAAGAATCTTGAGCGTCGTCGTCTTGCCTGCCCCATTGGGACCCACGAATCCAAAGAGTTCCCCGTCCGCGACCTCCAGATTCAGCCCATCCAGCGCTTGAAAATTGCCATATCGTTTTCTGAGGTTTTTAATCGTCAGCATCACTCTCTCCTCCCTACGACATAGATTCTTGGAAGCTGGCTTTCCCAGCCATACTCTCCCGTCTGTTCCGGCACATATTTGACGGTCAATGTGTTCGACGGAGACAGGTACGGCGAAAGCTCCTCCGCCGAATACTCTGATTTCAGCTCGATCCGGTCATTGCGCCCGGTCTCATAGTTATAGAAATACATGCTTCCGGAGAAGGATGACATATACGGATAGAGCGGATTTTCCGAAAATCGCGGTGATAGAGTCTCAAACGTAAGCTTTTCAATGACAAGGTCACTTCCCAGCGAATATTCGACCGTCGCAGCCTCCGCTGTTTCCCCGCTATACATTGTGTTGTACGCCGCCTCATAATTTCCGGCGAGCACCGTTGGATCTTCCTCAAGTGCCGAACGGTAAAGTTTTCCGTCTTTTTCACGGTTCAGCGGGATTGACTCGGTCACCATGCAAAATCCTTCCCGAAGTGTCCTCGCATCCGCCAGAAAATCTTCCTCTCCCTGGAGCTTCCGGGTTGAAAATGCCACCAGGCACGCCTCAGACGGATTGCGCCCCGCGCCGGAATCCAGATAAAAGCTCAAAAGTCTCGTCCGCTCCTGCGCCTTTAAATAGTCCGGATCCTCAATCTCCGCTTTCTCATACTGATCCGCCCCGGTCACCATCTGTGCTGCCGCATACGAATAGCTGACCGGATAATCACAGCTCTCCTTTCCATCCAGAGAAACCGTCTGCCCAGGCTCTAATCTTCCCAGCAGCACCGCTTTCCCATTGATGAGCAGAGCCGCATTCTCCAGCGGTTCCTCAAAACAGTTTTTTACCGTTCCCGACACCACGCCGTCAAAATAGGAAATATTTCCCTGAACGCCCATCGCGTCCGTTTTCTCCAGCTCACGACGCAGGGTAAACAGATTCGGTGAAAATGCGACCGTATCCCGCATTTTAATTTCGACCCGTTCCGGCTGATAAACAAAGTTTGTATGATACTCTTCCTCACCGGTAAAGCGCACCGCCGAAACCGCATCGTAATAGTAACTGCGCGTCATCGGACGCACCTCATAGCCCGGCTTTAAGCTCACCGAATACGGCTTGTTATAAGGGCTTCGGATGTTCATATAAGTGGCTTCTTCCGCCTCTTCTCCCGAGGTATCCAGAATCGACGCATACGTCACAAACGGCTCCCGGAAGCGTGTCTTTACGCCCAGCGCATAAATAATGCCGGTAAACAAAAACGCCCCCAGGGTCACCGCCGGCAGATAATACCGGTAAATCCCGCGCTTTTTTAAGTAGAAATAGATGCCCGGACCGATCAAAAGCAGATAGACCACCACGATCACCGTATATGCCGCAACCTTCGGAAGCCGCCCCGCATTGCCGGTGTTGACCAGCCCCTGTACGCTGAAATACGAGCCCGAATAACCGTAGTAATCCTCCTGTGCCAGCTCGTCCACGGTATCACTTCCCAGCACCAGCGTATACAGCTTTTCAAATGAGGATGGATTGGTCAGACACAAATCGCTGATCGCATCCATCGAAAAGGCAGCTGCCACGATCCGCCCCTGTTTGCAGTTCGTATGGGATAACAGCGGGAACACTTCCCCCGCCAGCAGAGTGCTGCCGTTCTTCAGGTTCATATCGACGCATTCTGCCTGGATCTCCCCCGTCTGCTCGCCCGGTGCCGTCTCCCCGCCCAGACTGACCGGAACGGTTACCGCATCCAGATACGGCGGCTCCAGCACCTTCT
>NZ_FR895110.1:23500-29550 GCF_000434655.1 Clostridium sp. CAG:43
CTGCCATAATTTCTCGCATAATCCACACCGCCGCCAAAGAGGATCGTACCGCCGTCTTCCACCCAGCGCCGCAGCGCCTCATACTGGACATCGCTGAGCGAATCCAGGTCAAATCCAGACACAATTACCAGATCCAGCGGATCGTAACCCAGCCGGTCATCCGGTGCCTGCTCGGCATCCAGAAAAACCGCCCGCGTCCGAATCGTCCCATATCGGATGCCCGCGCCGTCTAAATAAGAAAGTGCCTCCGGCGTATCCGTCAAAATTCCGATATAACTCTCCGCAACGTCCTCCTCAGAACCAAGTTTCAGACGTTTCCGGATGACCGTTTTCCCGTTTACATCCTGTACCGATACAAACATCTGATCCGCCCGCACACCCAGCGGGATATAATATTCTTGTTCAAACTTCTCCCCCGCTGCCAATGATAACGGATAGGAATACTGGTACGCCTCCAGACTGGACTGCGCGGTCAGGAACTCCAGCGTTCCCTCAAACGGCGCTGTATCATTATTCAGAAGGACCGTTACCCGAAGGTAACGGTCACTCTTTGCCGTATTGTCAAATCCATAGGAAACATCCATCGACAGCGGCGCATCTGCTTCCTTCTGTGAGGCATATGCGTACCCTGCAGGAAGGCAGAATAGTGCCATCCATCCGATCAATATCGCAAAAAAGAACTGTATTCCCCTCTTTTTCTGCATCCTTTCTCTCCCTATCTTTCTAATGTACTATCGGATTCTTTCCCACACTCGCCTTTACGGCATCTGGAAATTTTCCCTGTTGATGTCAAAATTCGTCCGCAGGCGCACCGTAAACACCGTTCCATTCAGATCGCTCGTTACCTGAATCGTGCCGCCGTGCATATCGACGATATTTTTGGCGATCGCCAGACCTAACCCTGTGCCGCCCGTGTTGGTCGATCGCGACTGTTCCACGCGGTAGAATTTATTAAATAAAAGAGGCAGCTCGTCCGCCGGAATCACGTAACCGTAGTTCGTCACCGAAACGGTCACGACCTCTTCCTCCGCATGAATCTGCACCAGCACCCGTTTTCCGTCCGCACCGTATTTGATCGCGTTATTGATCAGGTTGTCAAAGAGGCGCGCCAGAAGATTTCCGTCTGCCGTGATAACCTTGCCCGGGACATTGCTCTGCAGCTCGTAGGAGAGGTTTTTGTCCTTGAAGCTCGGATAAAATTCCTCCAACAGCTGGCTGAGCAGTTTGACGATGTCCACCTTCGACACGTGCATTGCCACTTTTCCATAATTCATTTTAGTAAAACCAAACAAATCTTCGATCAGTTTTTCCAGACGTTTCGATTTTGCATAGGCAATATCAATATATTTTTTCTGCATTTCTGCAGGAATCTCCACCTTGCCGGACAGAAGTTCAAGATAGCCGATGATCGAGGTCAGCGGTGTCCGCAGATCGTGTGCCACATTGGTAATCAGCTCGTTCTTCGTGCGCTCCGCCTCGCGCTCCTTGTCCATCAGATTCCGGATATCCCCGACCATCTTATTTAAATTGACCGCCATCGCCGTAAACTCGTCGTCGCCCCGCACCTCGATCGCCGTATTCAAATCGCCCTCGGAAATATTCTGAATCGCGGACGAGATCCGGCTGATATAGCGCATGGACCGCTCCTGGAGGGCAAAAAAAGTGACTGAGAAGATCGCGATGCCCGACAGAAGATAAACAAATGCCATCAGTGTCTCTGTCTCCGTCAGGCGCAGGAAAAAAGAATCCCGGTACCGCGTCTCCCGCAGATAGCTGCTGATCATCGAAACATTGGCAATCAGAAACACCTCCACCAGGCATGCCACCACGGTGCTGTAAACGATGTTCATGACCATTCGTGTCCGGAACCGGCGACTCATATCTTTTTTATTTTTCAATTTTGTATCCTACCCCCCAGACCGTTGTAATGATCTTGTTCTGTCGGGTGTCCTCCTTCATCTTGCCGCGAAGCCGTCTGATATGTACCATAACCGTGTTATTTGCCTCGTAGACTTTCTCATTCCACACCTTCTCAAAGATTTCATCGGTGCTGAAGACCCGCCCCGGATTGGATGCCAGCAGATACAGGATGTCAAATTCGATCGGCGTCAGCTTGATCTCCTCGCCGTACACCGTCACTTTATGATTATCTTTGTTGATCGTGAGTCCCTTGATCGAGATCTCATTTTTAACCTGGTTTCCTGCACCGCTCTGCGGATTTAACTGCGTATAGCGGCGAAGCTGTGATTTGACGCGCGCCGTCAGCTCCAGCGGGTTAAATGGTTTCGTCACGTAATCATCCGCGCCGGTTCCCAGTCCCAGAATCTTATCCAGATCCGCTGAGCGCGCGCTCAGCATGATGATCGGGATATTGTTCGTCTCCCGGATCTTGCGGCACATCTCCAGACCATCCATCCCCGGCATCATGATATCGAGAAGCACCAGATGAATCGTCTCCTTCTCCAGAATCTCCAATCCCTCTAACGCATTGGATGCTTTATATACTTTATAACCATCACTGACCAGATAAATCTCCACCAGATCGGCAATCTCTTTCTCATCATCCACCACCAGAACGTGTATTTCAGACATAAAAAAACCTCCCTCATATGTAATGCAGGTTCCCGGTATCTCTATGCGAAATACCAGACGAATATACCTGTTTCCAGTTTACCATATGGGGAGGATTTATGCTTTAAAAATTTATTACATTTTTGGAGAATTTTGCTTATCTGCGAACTGCAATTTCTTTATTGTTCCAGCGGAATAAACACCCTCATCGCCGCCGGGTCCTGCTTTTTTCCAGCCTCCTTCGCCGCCTGTACTGCCTCCGCACAGAAGGTATCCTGCGCGCAGACCGGCTCTTTGCCGCGGCGGTTGCGTTTAGCGTAGGTTCCGTCCGGTCTCAGGTACTGCGCCTTGACATTGTCGGCAAGCTGTACCTCTAAGATGTGACAGATGCGTGCTTTCAGCTTCTCATCCTCAACCGGGAAGAGAATCTCCACACGACGGTCGAGGTTTCGCGGCATCCAGTCGGCACTTCCCATGAAAATCTGCGGTTCACCGTCGTTCTCGAAGTAGAAAATACGGCTGTGCTCAAGGAAATTTCCAACGATCGAGCAGACCGTTATATTCTCGCTTAATCCCGGAATCCCGGCGCGCAGACAGCAGATGCCGCGGACGATGAGTTGTATTTTTACCCCCGCATTGGACGCCTCGTAAAGACTCGCAATGATCTCACGATCGCACAGGGAGTTCATCTTTGCCACGATCCGCGCCGGAATACCTTCGCGGGCGTTGCGCGTTTCCCGCTGGATCAGGCGCAGAAAACGTCCGCGCAGCCACAGCGGCGCCAGCGACAGCTTGTTCCAGCCAAGCGGCTCCGAATAACCCGACAGCATGTTAAAGACTGCAGTCGCATCCTCACCGATCAGCGGAT
This sequence comes from Clostridium sp. CAG:43, assembly GCF_000434655.1. Taxonomy (NCBI): domain Bacteria; kingdom Bacillati; phylum Bacillota; class Clostridia; order Eubacteriales; family Clostridiaceae; genus Clostridium; species Clostridium sp. CAG:43. The sequence goes on from NZ_FR895110.1 coordinate 26,940, forward strand.
CACAGGTTAAAAGACCGCAGTCGGTGTAGAGTTTTGCCGTCGAATCGTTGTAATTTCCAGTTCCCAGATGGACGTAACGGCGGATGCCCTCTTCCTCGCGGCGCACTACCAGCGTGATCTTACTGTGTGTTTTCAGTCCCAGCAGACCATAGATAACGTGGCAGCCGGCTTTTTCCAGCATCTTCGCCCAGAGAATATTGTTTTCCTCGTCAAAACGGGCTTTCAGCTCAACCAGAACCGACACCTGTTTTCCATTGTCCGCCGCTTCGGCGAGCGCCGCGATAATCGGGGAGTTGCCGCTGACACGGTAGAGTGTCTGCTTGATCGCCAGCACCTCTGGGTCGCGGGCAGCTTTCTTGATAAAATTGACAACCGGCTCAAAGGTTTCAAACGGGTGGGTCAGCAATATATCGCCTTTGCGGATATTGGCAAAAATATCATCCTCATTCATCAGCGCCGGAACCGGCTGCGGCGTGTACGGCGGTGCTGCGGCGTGTACGGCGGTGTCTTAAATTCATCAAAGCCCGGCAGACCGAACACCTTCATGAGGACGGTCAGATCAAGCGGCCCGTCAATCTCATAGATCGCGTGCCCGCCAACGTGCAGCTCCTTTTTGAGGATGTCTAAGAGGCGCTTATCCGCCTTTTTCTCGATATCCAGGCGGATGACCTCGCCCCACTGGCGTTTCTTGAGCTTCTGCTCGATCTCCTTGAGCAGATCCTCCGCCTCATCCTCGTCGATGCTCAGATCGGCATTTCGCATGACACGGAACGGATGACAGCTGATAATATCATAATTTAAGAACAATTTGTCGATGTTCCGCTCGATGACTTCTTCCAGATAAATGATAGATTTGCCCTCCTGGCACGGCAGCTCCACCACGCGTGGAAGCCCGCCCGGCACGCAGACCATCGCAAATTCCAGCTCGCCGTCTCCCTTTTTCTTGCGGACCAGCGCGGCGATATTTAACGATTTATTGTGAATAAGCGGGAACGGGCGGGAGGAATCAACCGCCATCGGCGTGAGGACCGGGTAGACCGATTCCTCAAAATACCGATCAACGTACACCGCTTCTTCCTTCGTAAGCTTCTCATGCTCGGTGACCACGCGCAGACCGTGCTGTTTTAAGAGCGGCAGGAGCATCCGGTTGTAGGTCCGGTACTGATTCTCGACCAGCTCATGCGTTTTTCCATCGATCGCATCCAGCTGTTCCTGTGCCGTCATACCCGCAATATCCCGCTTCGTATAATTGGCGTGAACCATGTCCTTGAGGGATGCCACGCGGACCATGAAAAACTCATCCAGGTTCGACGCCGTGATGCTTAAAAATTTCAGGCGTTCAAACAGTGGGGTCGTCTTATCGCGCGCCTCACCCAGAATCCGGTAGTTAAATTCCAGCCAGCTCAGTTCACGGTTTACATAATTTTCAGGTTCTCCGTATTTCAACACTGCATCCGACATCCTTATACCCCTCTTTTCTGCCTGAGTACAGGCCGTATTCCAAAGACTTCCTCAAAGAAATCTGCCTTCTGGTCAAATGAATACTGCTCCAGCACGATACTCTCCGGACAGTCCGTCGTAATCACCAGACTGCCGTTCCGCACAGCGATGCGGCTGTCGCTCAGCTTCTGGCGGTGGCTGCGGTCCATCGAATTGGCCAGACGCAAAATTGCCGTCAGCTTCGCAATCAGGATCGTCAGCTCTCTCCGGGAGGTTCCAAGCCCCGCATACTGGGACAGATCCGACTCCAGGATGACCTCATCGTAGGCATATTCCTGAATGTTGTAGCGCACGATATTGGCTACAACCTCGCGCTCCAGATGGGAAATTCCGATGATCTCCGTATCCATGATGATCTGGTACGAGCTTTCCGAACCGCGCGTGATGCTGACAAACTTGCCGCAGTCATGCAGGGTCGCTGCGATCTTTAAAAGCAGGCGTTCCCGCGCTCCCAGACCATGGTATTTTTTCGTTGCATCAAAGATCATCTCCGCCGACCGCTCTACCTCGCGCACATGTGCGCCGTGGCAGCGGTAGCGCTTCGCCATCTGGCGCGCCGTTGAGAGAATATCTGCCTCAAAATCATGATGGAAGCGGACCAGACGGTTTTCCTGTGCGTACTCTGCCGCGATACCATCGCAGAGTGTCGTCCCCGGTGCCCAGATATAGGAAGCACCCGTCATGTCTAATACCTTCCGGTAGAGAATCGCACTTGGAATCAGCACTTCTGCGTAATCCTGCGGCAGCTCATAGCGCTCCTGAATCTCCTCCGAGGACATTCCAATCAGCTTCTCGCAGAACACGCCAAATTCCTTTGCCGTGAACCGCGCCCCGCCTTTTTCATGCATACCGCGGCTGATCATATAGTTCATTGTCTCGCCGGTCGCAATCAGCGTCTCGATCTGATGCTCTTTTAAAAATATCTTCCGGAATGTGTATAATTCATTTTCTACCAGCTCGTCGATGATCGCCGGGATCTTCCGGTAATCGACGCGCCAGTGTACTGACATTTCGCTTAAGCGCAGCACGCCGAGCAGAAGGTTCTGCGTCGATACCAGTACCTCCTCATCAAAGAGGGAGATCTGGGTGCTTCCGAATCCGACATCCATCA
>NZ_FR895110.1:29571-37387 GCF_000434655.1 Clostridium sp. CAG:43
CGCCGCGCCGTTTTTCACGGCGCGCTGGAATTCTTCCTCCCTGGCTGCAACAGCTTTATAACTCTTAAAACGCAGCTCCGAGTTGTTCATCGTACGGACCCGGAGTCCGGTACGCACCAGAATCCGGTCCAGTACCATCTGGCTGTTCCGCGCCTCCCGAAGCGCACTGCTCGCAAATGCCCGGTAATCCGATACCCGGTATGTTTTCATCACTTCCCGGAACTTATTCAGGACCTCGCACATTTCCTCCACGATCTCGTGGCTCAAACGTCCGTCATTGTACGTGTCTTTGCCAAGCGCCAGCGCATGGCGCACATGATCAATCTCGCGGATTCCGGCGGAAGCAGAAATCTCGAAAATTCCCAGCTCCAGTTCGAAGGAACCCACATCAATAGCGGCAAAGGTTTTAACGGTCATATTACTTGATCTCTCCTTTCAGCTTGCTGCGTAAGTTTGCAATAAACTGGGTGGCAGTACGTCCGGACAGCCCGCCGTGGCTTAACTCCCACTTGTTGGCTTCCAGTAGCAGATCTGCCTCCGGCATATGGATGTGGTATTTGTCTGCCAGTACGCGGACGATGTTCTGGAACTCTTTCTTGTCCGGTGAGCCGTAGTAAATCGTGACGCCAAAACGCGCAACCAGAGACAGTTTTTCCTGCACCGTATCGTTGGAGTGCAGATCGTCGTCCAGCTCGCGCTTATCGCTGAATTTCTCGCGGATTAAGTGACGGCGGTTCGATGTCGCATAAATCAGGACATTCTGCGGCTTGATGCCGAGACCACCCTCAATGATTGCTTTCAGATATTTATATTCCAGCTCATATTCCTCAAAGGAAAGATCGTCCATATAAATGATAAATTTGTAGTTGCGGTCTTTGATCTGCTCCAGGACATCTGACAGTCCGCGGAACTGATGCTTGTACACCTCGATCATGCGGAGTCCGCGGTCATAATACTGATTTAAGATCGCCTTGATACTGGATGATTTACCGGTACCGCTGTCACCGAAAAGCAGGCAGTTGTTTGCCGCGCGCCCCTCGATAAATGCCTCGGTATTTTCAATCAGCTTGGCTTTCTGCAGCTCATAGCCTACCAGATCGCTCAGCTCGATATGTTCCACGCGCGTGATCGGCTCGATATCGACCTGCTTTGCCTCGTCATCCATGATAATATGGAATGCTTTGTTAAGACCAAACTTGCCGACACCAAATTCTTTATAAAATTCGGTCACGATATCCTGAAATTCCTGATCACTCTCCGCATTCTCCAGTGAAATCGATAATTCAACGATCCGGTCGCGGATGCGGTGGTTGAACGCCTTGCTGTTTTCCAGCGCATTTTCGTAATGCTTCATCTCCGACCAGATGCCGTTCTCAGCCTCGTCCAGACGGGCAATATCCAGGGAAAAAAGCTCTCTGACCTGTGCAAAATCGTGACGGGCAAGCTCGCTTAAGCTGCCGCCGACCGGTCCGATGATCTCGCAGGATGTGCTGTAGGCATTTTCATTGTTTGCCATGCAGAACGCCAGGAAACAATGCCATAGGTTTCCGCGGAATCCATAGGTCACTGCCAGATCGATGAGCTGGCTCGCGCATGCATACGCATCCGGGCGTGCCCCGCCTTCCTCTGGTTTTAAGAGACTGCACATATCGTCAAATAACTGCTGATACCGCAGGTTGCGGTATAAAATCATCGTATTTTTTCTTCTTTCTTCCATCATTTTGCCTTTCCGGTTACCATCACATTCTTTTGCTGCACTTTCGGTTCCAAAAATGCCTCCCGCGGACAGTAACCCATTTCATCTTTTCCTAAGCTAAAAAGTCTAGTAATTTCCTAATATTTTTACATTTTTCGCTTCGCGCATGATTCCATACAGTGCATTCTGCACACCGGCATCCTCCAGGTTTCCCTCGATGTCCACGAAGAAGCGGTACTGCCAACTCTCCTCCGGGATCGGGCGGGACTCGATCATCCGCATATTGACATCATTGAAAATAAAATTGCCGAGCATGCTGTACAGCGTACCGCTGCGGTGCGGCAGCTCGAAGCAGAGACTGATTTTCTCTGCGCCCGCCTGATAGACGCGATCCTTCGCCAGAATCAGGAAACGGGTCGTGTTGTCCGGACAGTTGTTGATCGGACCTGCCAGCTTTTTGAGTCCGTAAATCTCTCCTGCCACCTCACCTGCGACTGCCGCCTGTGACGGATCCTTCTCATCGCGTACCTTCTGTGCCGCCACAGCATTATTTTCCATACTTAGCTGCTGCCAGTCGTGCTGGTTTAAAAAGTCGCTGCTCTGCATCAGCGCCTGCGGATGTGCATAAACACGCTTCACATCGGAAAGTTCCGCATCCGGTGTGCCAAGCAGGTAGTGGTGTACCGGCAGAAATGTCTCCGCCACAATCACATTGTCGTATTTTAAAAGCAGATCATAGTTGTCCGTCACGGCACCGGCGGAAGAATTTTCAATCGGAAGCACCGCAAAATCAGCTTTTCCCTCCTGAATCTCCACCATCATATCCTCAAACCGGCGTACATGATGGATATCCGCGTCTTTTCCAAAGAACTGCAGCGCCGCCGCATGACCGTAAGCGCCCTCTAATCCCTGGAACACCACGCGTTTTCCGGCCGTTTCAAGCTTCTCCACCTTATGGAAGCCCAGATCCGGACCGCCGACGCGCCCTGCGATCGTCTGATACTGATACCGGCGGCTCAGCGTCATCATCTGCAAAAACAGCTCGGCAACCGCCTGCTTGTTGAACTCGCCCTCTGCCATCGCCTGAACTGACTCGATCTTCTGTTTCTCACGCTCAGCATCGTAAACCGCCTTTCCGGTCGCGATCTTATACTCTGCCACCTCGCTGCAAAGGCGCATTCTCTCCTCAAATAACTTTTCTATCTGGGTGTCAATCTGATCCAGACGCCCTCTTATCTCCAGCAAATCCATCTCTTAGTTGTTCTCCTTTTCCATCTCTGAAAGCATCCCTGCGATCTTTTCTCTCGTATATGCGCCGACAAACTTCCGGTTCTCCGGATCCAGCTCTTTCACGATGAACGGCTCGCCGAACTCAATCACGACATGGCTCGGACAAATAAGCGGAATATGCTTCTCAAAGACCTCCGCTGTTCCCTTGATCGCCACCGGAACAACCGGACAGCCAGATTTCTCTGCAATCTTTAAGCTTCCCTCTTTAAATGGAAGCAGATCGGAAAGCTGTTCATTTTTATTGCGGGTTCCTTCCGGAAAAATCCAGACAGAAACGCCGCGGCGCACCTTCTCGATCCCCGCCAGAATCGTTTTTAAACCTTCTTTTATATTATTCCGATCTAAAAACAGACAGTTGACATTGAGCATCCATTTTGACAAGAGCGGAATCTTCTCCATCTCTTTCTTTGCCACAAATCCCATCAATCCCGGAACCGTCGTATAGCCGACCAGGATATCAAAATAGCTCCGGTGGTTTCCCACATAGAGCACCGGGCGATCCTGCGGAATATTTTCATATCCGCGCACCTCTACCGTCACACCTGCCATTTTGAGCAGTTTTTCAAAAATATTACGCACCATCTGGGTGCTTTCTTCCTCCACTGCGACCGGATCTACCTGTCCCTGTTTATCCATACGGTGCAATGTGCCGATGGAACCAACAAGGAAGCTGACGATCGTTCCTACTATCCTTATCGCGCGAAACATACTGATACCTCTCTTTTCTCTTGTATCTGTCCGAAACCGTCTGGTTTTTATCCTGCTATTTTCATTTTCAGACAGACTGCTTTACTGTCTCATTATATAGAAAGAAGCAGGGTTTTACAAGACTTTCCTTGTAAGACATCCTGCCTCTGTTACTGTTCACGCATACGTGCCCAGTAACGGAATTTGCCGTGGCTTCGCATTTAAATACGGCAAATTCCTGCTGCCACCACGTTTTCTTACGGCACTTTCGGTTTCAAAAGTGCCTACCTGTGAACAGTAACCTGCCTCTCTATTTTTTATGGATTCACAATCTCCGTCTTTCCGCTGGTCAGCGCTTCCACCTCGATTCCACCTATCTCGCACAAGATTCCCCCATAGCTTTCCAGTGTATCGCTGTAATATACGCTGTAGATAGACACATCCTCAGAAATCTCTCCATCCAGATAGTTTTCCAGCGGATTTTCTCCCCGATCCCGGAAAGAACCACCCAGATCCATCATCAGCTCCCAGCTTTCCGGATGAATGTCCTGCTCATCCAAATCATGCAGATACATCCAGAGCGCCATGCATAGAATCCTCGCCTCGGCTTTCGCCCGCACTTCCTTCGCTTTCTGTACCTGTCCGGACATAATCGGGATCGAAACTGCAACGAGAATCGACACAATCCCGGTCACAATCAGCAGCTCTGCCAGCGTAAAGCCTGACCGTGCCCTAGCGGAACTGGTTCTTTTCTCTGTCATAGGTATATCCCACCGCCTGCAGCTTCTTCTCAAGCTCCGACCGTTCTGTATCAAACGCACTGCATAATTCATCTAAATCCGGGTAAAAATCTCTGAGCTGTGTGTTCACAAAGCTCAAGCACATAATCGGATCGTTCGGTATTTTTCCTGCCATCGTTTTCCCTTTCTGTCCTTTTATTCATACTCAAACGTAACTGTCACATAGTAACCGCGATCATTTTCCTCGATCGCCTTTACCACGCCGTGATCGGCGGGAATCCGGTCATTCAGCTTAAAAAGCCCCGACATCGCCACCGCCGGTTCAATCATATAATTGACATTAAACGGCGTCACCGACTCCGTCACCTCTACTGTCTGTCCGACTTCTACCAGTCCCGGACGTTCCATTTTAAATACAACATCTCTTGTCACGCCGTTTTCCCTCTTCTTTCTGGTCTGATTCCCGATTCTGGCTGCCGGCATATCCTCAAGCCGTGCCTCTGATTTCAAAATTTTTTTACACGAACCATAACTGCCAGCTTACCAGTTTTCTAGTATACGGCACTTTTTTCCTTTTATCAACTGCGCCCACATAACCTACCGTTCGTTTTTTTCACGCGCCATCCGCCGCAGCTGCCGAAATCCAAGCCATGCCAGTAAAACCAGCAGCAGACTTATACTGATCGTCAGTCCGTAGTGAATCCACCGTCTCCAGAACGGAAGCGGGAGGTTTTCCACCGGCGCAGTCTCTGTTTCCACCAGAGTTCCCGGATCCGCTTCTATTTCTGTCATCTCTTCCACATCCGGTTCCGCTTTTTCATACTCCATCCGCCTCCGGTAACGCTCATATGCCGGAAGTCTGACCGTTCCCCCGTACACTGCCCGGCAGTCCCATACGCGGCGTTTTGCCTGTACCGCCGCATTGCGGCACCAGATGCCAGCCTCATCCTGATAAGCATCTCCCTCCCAGCTTGCCGACTCAATCTGCACCTCATCCTCCGATAGCCCTGCACTTGCAAGCAGTTCTTCCCTGCACGCCTCCAACGGCGGCACTTTTTCATCATGCATCACGACAGTTCCACCCAGCCGGTATGTGTCCGCCCCGTATTCGTGAAATACGACCGAAATCTCAAATCCATCCTGCCAGTGTTCGTTCTCATAAGAGGTTCTTTTCAGATCCAGCATAACCGATACCGTCTTCCGGCTCTCCCGATCCTCCACCTCCATCGGCGCTCTCGCCGGGATCTCCTGTTCCCGCGTCACGGATGGATAGACCATCTCCCCCGAAACCTCCCGCGTTCTGCCGCGCACCGGCACCGCCTCTATCTCTGTCCCCACAAGCCGATAGGTAATTTCCCCCTCTTCCAGATATTCTTCCGGCGCTTCTGGTATCTCAGCCTCTTTCAAATAGGAAGAAGAATAACGGATCCGCCGTTCTCCCGCCTTATCTTCCTGTGCGTAAGCCTGTCCGCCGGTGCCCTGCAGGCACAGCAGCACAAATGTCAGCACTGCCAGCCTCCAGCCATATCTTCTGCCTTCTCTTTTCCCCATACATTCTCCCCTTCTGCCATTCCCCGGCAAATGTCTCCTGCCAGCCGAACCGCATTCTTTCGTAAGCACGTTCTAAATTTCCGTACTCCTCTCTCAACCTTCTCCATCCTTTCTAAGATTGTTATTGTTCACGCATACGTGCCCAGTAACGGAATTTGCCGTGGCTTCGCATTAAATGAACAGTAACCTGAAATTTTCTGTCCTGAGTTTAAATCAGCATAAAATACCGCATCACACACAAATATCATTCAAGATATAAGATGCCATGTTTTCTAAATGCCGATATGATACTTATATTCAGCACCACGAAATCATATGACTGCTTTTTTGCTTCATAGGACGCAGTTTCCCCTGAAACAAAAAATGCATTATGAAATTTCATAAATACCCGGATATTTCTGTGAATCACAGATGCCCTCTTTACGGGCAGAATCATCGAATGCCGTCCGGAACCGGACTTTGAACTGCATCGTACCTTTATTATAGTCTGCCCTATCTCAAAATACAATTTATAAATCGCTCTCGCGGAATTTTCTACAAAAACACCTTTTTATCCAGCATTTACTTATAAGTGTTATACAAAAAATCGAATACGAGTTTCTTTTTGGTACGGCAAAATGACTTGACTGGACAGCAGATTTTAGGTATACTTGCATATAGGTACATTTTACAAAATAAGAGCGGAGGAAATTAAACTATGAAGTGTCTTATCATTGACAAAGTATACGCTGGTATTGCTGAAGAACTCAGCAAATACATGGAAGTTAAAACTGCAGAGAATCTGCCGTCCACCAAGGATCAGTTATTAGCTGAAATCGGTGACGTAGACGTTCTGATCATGCGTGTAGATCCGAAGATCGATCAGGAGATCATCGACGCTGCTAAGAACCTGAAGGTTATCGGCGTTTGCTCCGTTGGTCTGAACCACATTGATATGGACTATGCAAAATCCAAAGGAATCCAGATCTTCAACGCACCGGGCTTAAACGCTAACGCAGTTGCAGAGCTGACCATTTCCAAGATGTTAGATATCTCCCGTGGTACTTTCACAGCTAACTACGATGTAAAAGTAAAACACGAGTGGAACAAATATAAATTCGAAGGTCGTGAGCTTCGCGGCAAGACTCTGGGTGTTATGGGCTTCGGTCGTATCGGTAAGAGAGTCGGCGAACTTGGTCGTGCATTTGGTATGACTGTCGTTGCTTACGATCCATTCCTGAAACCGGAAGATTTCGAGAAAGAGCATGCAACTGGCATGTCCGTAGACGAGATGTTAAAGGTAGCTGATTTCGTATCTATCCACGTACCGCTGACACCAGAGACAAAGGATCTGTTCAACGCTAAGTCCATCGCTGAGATGAAGGATGACGCAGTTGTTCTGAACATGAGCCGTGGTGGTATCGTAAACGAGAAAGACATGTACGAGGCTCTGAAAGCTGGCAAGATCGGCGGCTACGCAGCAGACGTTATGGAAAATGAGCTGGCTGGCAGCGGTCTGACAGGTGATGATACATTCGCAAGCCCGCTGTTCGAGTGCGACAACTTCATCGTTTCCCCGCACATCGGCGCTCAGTCCGTAGATGCTTCCAGAGACATCGGACTTCACATCATTTCCAAGGTAAAAGAGGCTCTTTCCCTGTAATCAGGAAACCAGTCTTATACTCATATAGGAAATCCTGCGGAAATCGTTCTGCAGAAACTGCATAAAGACAGGAACCGGATGATACTCTCGCCGGTTCCTGTTTTTTGTTTCATAGGAATTGCGTCCTATGAAACAAAAAACGCTCCGCGAGGATGCGCACTCGCGCGAAGCAGAAACATGTCGCAAGCGACCGCGCGAGACGCCGGATGT
>NZ_FR895110.1:37411-38302 GCF_000434655.1 Clostridium sp. CAG:43
CATTCTTGTTTCATAGGAAACTACTGGAATACCACTGGTTCCTCCAGCAGTTCCGTCCGCAGCACAATATACGGATACGACGGCTCTTCCCCGGTCGGCTCGCTTCTCTCCGGTCCTTTTAACTCGGTCTTGACGATGATCGAATTGTCCGTCAGGTACAACTCCGGAACCGTAATGCTGTAACCGCCGGTCTCCTGCTTGCCGTACCCGGCAGCTATGTAGAGGTCATTTCCGCTTGTGTAAGTCAGGCGGAAGGAATCGTTCTTCTTTTCTTCTATGATCTGCGCCAGCTCCTGCGGCGTCTCATCGGGACCTATGACGGCAAATTCCAGATCCCGCAATTTTTCTGCCTGTTTTTCACCGCCGCATGCAACCGCATAGACCCCCGCCAGAAAGATTCCCATCACAGCCATAAGGCTTAGAAGCCATTTTTTCCTGCTTTTCTTACTTTTCATCAAATAAAAAACCTCCCGCTCCCCTGCACGCAGCCACGCGGCAAAATGCTTTGATTTACTGCATTTTATGAAGCGGAAGGTTGTGATATTCAATCTTTTTTCCTTTTTCCCTGGCATACGCCAGCAGCCGGTCGTTCGCCGCCGCCCAGCCCCCATACTGCCTGCGGCACGCAATCACACACTGGCACGCATCCAGACATTCTCTGGCTTCTTGTTCCTTTTCCTCTGATATTTCTTCAAATGCGGGGACTGCAATCAATCTGGACGCCAATGTACAAGCCGCCGGATAATCTAAGTCGGCTTCCGATACGATCCCTGCCGCAAACGTGGTTCCAGCTCTCTGAAGCTGCCAGAAGACAGCGCGCCCGCTTCCTCCTCCTGCCAGCACAAACACCTCTGGTGCCCCCTCCGGACGTGGAAGCTCCATACTGCCGCC
>NZ_FR895110.1:38328-46309 GCF_000434655.1 Clostridium sp. CAG:43
CTGTCTGACGGAAGCGCCCTTCCTCGACCTGGAAAAGCTCGGAAAGATGTTCCGGAGTCAGCATCTCTTCCGGGCGTCCAAACTGACTTTCCTGCCCCGGGCTGACGCACAGCACCCAGTCAGAGACGCGCTCCGCCAGATCAAGTTCATGAATGGATAAAATGACTGCCACCTTCTTGCGGCGCGCCAGCTCCTGCAAGACCGACATAAATTCCAGCTTATAACGGATATCCAGATAGGAAGTCGGCTCATCGAGAAGCAACAGTTCCGGCTCCTGACAGAGCGCCCGCGCCAGCATCACCCGCTGCCGCTGACCGTCGCTGAGCGTCTGGAAGTCCCGCTCCCGAAGCTCTGATACCTGCACTGCCTCCATCGCCTCATCAACTGCCTTCCAGTCCTCCTCCGAGAGGACACCAAACCGCCCCGTGTACGGATAACGCCCGGCTGCCACAACATCCCGGCAGGTCATCCACTCTGCATGGACCTTTTCCGTAAACATGACCGCCATCCGCCGTGCGCGCTCCGTTCCCTTCATTCCCAGAAGGTCCGCGCCGTCCAGGTAAACCGCACCTCCCAGAGGGGGAAGCTGCGCGGCGACACTCTTTAAAATGGTCGATTTTCCGGCTCCATTCGGTCCGACTAAAGTCAGGATCTCACCCTTCTTTATCCCGATCCGGACTGGATTTAAGATCTGTTTTCCACCGTATCCAACCTGTAAGTCCTCTGTATAAAAGTAGATCTTCTCCTCAGTTTCTGGATTCATGGTATTTTCTCCTCTGCTGCTCTATGCTTCAGGTGCTCTTTCGATGTTTCCGCATCATCACAAAAATCACGACCGGCGCACCGAAGACAGCTGTTACCGTGCTGATGCTCAATTCCGTCGGGGCAAAGACCGTCCGCGCCAGCCAGTCGCTGAACAGGCAGAACACGCTTCCGCCCAGGAAACAGCCCGGAATCAGCACCAGCGGTCTTGTATCGGCAAACAGCCAGCGGATCAGATGCGGAACCGCGATTCCAACAAAGGAAACCGGACCGGCAAATGCCGCTACGCAGCCAGATAAGATGCTGGACAAAATCACCATAAAGAAACGCAGATGTGCGACATTGACTCCCATACTTTTCGCATACGTCTCCCCCATCTGGTATGCGCCGATCGGTTTGGATAACAGAAACACCGCTGCCGCTGAGACAAAGGTCACGCCCGCCATGACTGCCACATTTTCCCAGGTCATACCAGAAAAACTTCCGCGCGACCAGTTATGCAGGTTGACAATATCCGCATCGCTGGCGAAGGTCACAACAAAATCCGTGATTGCCGAGCAAATATAGCCGATCATCACGCCCCCGACGATCAGCATTGCCATCTGTTCCATTTTCCGCGCGACCAGGAGCACAAACAGCATAGAGAGAAGCGCTCCGGCAAATGCCGCTGCCACCAGCATCCCCGAATTGATCGTAATATTCCATTCCAGAAATCCGACCATCACAAGTGCCACCAAAAGTTTTGAACCGGAAGAAATTCCCAGCACAAAGGGACCCGCGATCGGATTGTGGAAAAAGGTCTGTAACAGATACCCTGACAGTGCTAGCGCCCCGCCAAGGATCAGCGCCGCCAGCGCGCGCGGCAGACGGATCTCCCAGATGATCGTCCACGCCATTCCACGCAGCTTAGGCTCCCGCAGTTCCTGTAAAAATTCCATGATCGGAACCGATACACTGCCTGAACAGGCACTCCAGATAAGCGACAGGAGCAGAAGCACGATCAGAAGCAGAAATGCGCCTGCGATCCGCACCTGTCTGCCTGCCTGCGCCAGGTTTCTTTGTTTTTTTTCCTGTTTTTGTCTGTTTGCTTCTGGTACTGAACGCATCGTTTCTCCTATCTATCTTTATTACACTTTCCTTCCTCACGACTGCAATTTATACAGATATGTCCCATCTTCCTGGCTTCCGCTGAAAATCGCATGGATATCTTCCAGCATTGCTCCAACCGACATGGATTCCTGATAGAGATTCTTCGTCGTGCACCAGACATTTCCCGCCTGTACCGCCTTGAAATCCTTGAGAACCGGCGCTTTTGCCAAAAGCTCCGAAATTGAGTGAATCTCCCCGTCGATTGTACTGTTATAAATCAGATAATCGGATTCTTTCGCGGCTGCATAAAATTCTTCCATCTGCATATTGACGGTCGAAGACCGCTTTCCGTCATCCCCCAGATGCCCGAATATGTATCTGCCGCCCGCTAATTCTATCATTTTCGGTATATAATCAGAGGAACGGCGCACGTTCACGCTGCCCTGGTTCGTAATATAGAAAAATGCCGCCGACGGCTTTTCCGCCTGTGCCGTCTGTTCTGTTTTTACGCTCCCGCCTGCGTTCTCCGCATCCGAACCTTCTTCTGTAACACGCTGCAACGCCGCTTCCTGCTTTGCAAATGCCGCTTCCGCCTCTTTTTCTTTTCCGGTCAGCACTCCATACAGGCGGATCCATTCCGTCCGCCCCAGCGGATGTGCTTCGTAGCTGGAATGATCCACAAGCACCGGGATTCCGAAGCTTTCCAGCTTTTCTTTTACCTCCGGCGAATGGAGAATCATCGTATTTTCTATTGCCAGACCGCAGCCCTCCGAGACGATCCGCTCATAATCCGGTTCGCTGTACTTGCCTGCGTAGAGAATTGCCCCATTCTCCATCGCCTCCTTTGCCTCCGGGATGTACCAGCCCGACGCATCGGTTCCCGAAAACCGGATATCCGGGAGCGCTCCCAGCATCCGGAACATATCCATGGTCGCGGTCGCTACCAGATAAATCTGTTTGACCGGGCGCTTAAGCACCTGGATCGAATCCGGAAGATCTTCCGGCACCTTTCCGCCCTCTGGAATCAGAAGAAAACGGCTTCCATCCGCAACCGAAACTGCTTCGTACTGCATCCCTTCCGCATCCTCATAGGTATCGACCGCAAACTGGGTCGCATAGGCAAGCTCCATCCGCGATTTCCAGGTCAGGGACGCACTGATCGCCTCACCCGGCTGTGGAAGTGATGCCTCCTCCACCTGTGCATCCACGTTTTCTGCCGGCTGGGACACTTTCGAACCTTTACCCGCCTCATTGGATGTCTCACTGGCAGATGTAGACGACGCTGCCGCCACCGCACTCTTTCCCGTATTTCCACAGCCACTCAAGAGCAGCACCCCCATAAGCGACAGCCCTGCCATCCTAAGTGCCATTTTCTTGTTACTGTTCACGCATACGTGCCCAGTAACGGAATTTGCCGTGGCTTCGCATTTAAATACGGCAAATTCCTGCTGCCACCACGTTTTCTTACGGCACTTTCGGTTCCAAAAGTGCCTACCCGTGTACAGTAACCTTTTCTTTCCCGTTATCCATCCTATTTTCTTCATTTTTCCCACTCTGCCTCTCTCACGTGCGCCACATACAGCTTCCGGATCGCCTCAACCTCTCCCAGTCCCCGGATGCGGCATTCCACCTGGTATCCGGCACGTTCCAGGCGGCTCTTCCAGGAATCCTCCTCTTCACCTGCCATATCCTGATTCGCATGGTCGCCTGCAACCACCATGAGCGGCTGCAGCACCGCCCTCTGATAGTGTTTCTGCGCGCCCAATTTCTCGATCACCGCCTGTAAATCCGGCTGCGCTTCCACGGTTCCGATGTAATAATTTGCATAGCCTCCCGCGATCATCCTATCCTGCAACTTCTGATACACCTGATTGGAAGCCGCGTCCGTCCCATGCCCCATCAGACAGAGTGCCGTTTTTCCATCGTCATATCCGTCCAATTCTCCTGCCATCGCCCGAATCACCGCATCCAGATCCGCTTCACTGGCAAGAAGCGGTGCCCCCAGCGCCAGCCGTTCAAAACGCCCCTGATTCGCTTCCACTTCCGCTTTTACATCCATGTATTCAAATCCATCCATCAGATGGGTCGGCTGCACAATCAGACTTTTAATCCCATCGGCTGCTGCCCGGTCAAGTGCCTCCTTCAAATTGTCGATCGACCGTTGATCCCGCTTTTTCAATTTATCAATGATCCTCTGGCTGGTAAATGCCCGGCGCACCTCATATGCCGGAAATGCCTCCGCCACTGCACGCTCAACCGCTCCGATCGTCTTTTCTCGGCTGTCATTGTAGCTTGTCCCGAAGCTGACTACCAGGATTGCCTGTCTTGGTTCCATCTATCATTCTTCCTCTTTGTTTTTTATCTTTCAATTCAGAATTTTCCCGTTCCTCCTACGCTGCCATAATGCCTGAATCTGGCTGATATATAGCTTTATGAATCGAAGCTACTATATCATATTTTGAAATAGTTTGCAATGAAGCAGAAAAAATGGCACTCCGCCCGTCCAGGCGGAATGCCCCTTTTTCTGCTTTCAGCTCCAATTTTACCAGCTTTTCTATTCCTCGTCCCGGCTGCACGCGCGCAGCTGGTGCTCATGCTCATATTTTTCTTTCGTCGCCATCCCGCCCCGGATATGGCGTTCCGCTTTGTTGATGTCCAGTACCACACGCGCCCGGGATGCAAGCGGCGGATTGATATGGGAAAGGCGCTCGGCCACATCTTTATGCACGGTAGATTTACTGATCCCAAATTTCCGGGCTGCCTGCCGCACTGTCGCATTGTAGTCTATGATGTAATTAGCGATCGCAACCGCCCGTTCCTCGATATATTCCTTCATGGGAGTTCCCCTGAGAACGTTTTTTACATCTTATTACATCTGTTTCCGGTTTATGCAAATTCCCTTTCCCAAACAAAAACACTGCCGATTAGTAGTTCTCCGCACGGCGGTGTTTCCGCAAGTCATTTCTCTTCACGCCAGCTTCCCACTCTGCCTTCTCCTCATCGGTCTCGACAAGCAGTCCCGGAACTTCCATCGGATGCTCGTTTTCATCCAGCGCTACCATAACCACATAAGCGGTATTAACCAGTTTACGCGCGCCGCTTAAAGACTCTACGAATGTATCGACGCGCACTTCCATGGAGGTTCTGCCGACATAAGTCAGCTTACCCTCGATAATCAGGGTATTGTTCAGGTGGACTGCCTCTTTGAACTGCAGGTTATCAACCGATGCAGTTGTCGGATTGCAGTGCGCGTGGCGGCGCGCAACAACGGTCGCTACAATGTCGATCCATTCCATCAGCTGACCGCCAAACAAACGACCAGCACCATTTAAGTGACTATTTAATACAAGCTGTGTCTGGATAACAGCTGAATCCGCTACGCGGCGCATCATTCTTTCTTCCATAATTTATTTCTCCTTTCGAGAAGGATGCCTCTTCCAATCTCCCGCTTTCGAAGGACTTCCCTGTGATATGGTACCTAGTATACTGGCTTTCCCTCAAATTTGCAAGTATTCCGCCGCAAAAATTCTGAATCTTTTTAGTTATACATCCTATTGGCAGTAAACTATAAATGTTAAAAAACGACCGAAGAATCTGGGAGCAGCGTCTGTTGTCTTTCGCTGACTCCCATCATCTTCAGCCGTTCTCTTATTTATCCTCTTCCCGCGCCGTGATCATCCGATAGATGAAATCCACGGTTCCATCGATACCGTAGCTGGCACTGTTGATACAGAGATCATAGTTGTTGGAATGTCCCCAGTTTCGGTTTGTATAGTAATGATAGTACTGGCTATGGACATGATCCAGATGCTTTAACATATGGCGTGCCTGCTTGACCGTCAGGGAGCTATCAATCTCCATCGCACGTTTGATACGCTGCTCAAACGGCGCCGTGATGTAGATACTGATATGCGGGATGTTGTTATTTGCCATGATAGCATCTCCGCATCGTCCCAGAATAACAAAATCTTCCTTCTTCGCCATGTCAACCAGAAGGTCGCTCTCGTTGAAGAAGACCGCATCACGCTTCGGCAGTCCGTGGAAACGGCTGAACTCGCGCATGCGCTGGCGCAGGGTCAGATGACGCTCCGGGATGAATGCCTCACTCGGGTTTACATTGGCATCCTGATCGTGCGCCGGCTCTTTCTTGATTCCCGGCTTGATTCCGTAGCTGACAGAATCCTGTATAGAATCCTTCTGAGCCTCGAGACGTTTCAGAACCGCTTCAAAGATCTCCGCGTCGTAGAAATTGATTTTCAGCTTATCTGCCAGCTTAAATCCGATATTTACACCGCCGCTTCCGTAGGTCCAGCTGATACATACGATCAGGTGGTCATTTTCGGAGAAACGGTTTTTCAGGTTAAATGTATTCAGCTTCGCCAGCTCTGCGTTGATAACGTCGCCGCTCGCGAAACTGGTCGGCAGACTCATGACTTCGGTCAGAATCCGGTTGTACTCGGTCATGACGAGCTTCCGCTCTTCCTTATTCTCGATGGTACGCGCCATGTTTCCGATCAAGGCAATCTCACTTCGAACCAGGTTACCCTGCGGGCGTGTCAGCATCAGATGAGTCAGCTCATCCACGCAGCGCTTCCGGTCACGGTTGAAAACACGTCCCAGAGAAGAACCTAACTGTGCATAAACCTCCGCATCCAGATCGTAAATACTCTCCGCCAGTTCACGGATTCGTTTTTCATCTCTTCCAGGCACCGTGCTGCCCGGCTTCTTCCCTGCTGAATCCTTTTCGGCTGCATTTTCCGCACCCGTTACTTCATTCGCATACTGGGCGCTGTCCTTTTCAAGCGCCTGCTGCGTCTGATTTTCCATATTATCTGTATTGGTATGTTCCTGATTGTTGCTCATCGTCACTCACCCCCTATAAAAAGAATAACAGCATATCAAGTGCAAAGACCGGAACCAGAATACCGAACGACCAGAGCAGATATCCGAAGAAGGACGGCATACGCACACCGTTTTCATCCGCAATCGACTTAACCATGAAGTTCGGTGCATTTCCGATATAGGTGTTCGCACCCATAAATACCGCACCACAGGAGATCGCCATCAGCATCTTGATCGGAACCGTTCCTAACGTCGTCACCATGCCCTCCGTAAATCCAAGCGCACCTGCCGTTGTTAAAAATACCAGATAGGTCGGCGTGTTATCCAGGAAGCTGGACAGCAGACCGGTTGCCCAGAACATTTCAAACGGCTCGGAGATGCCCAGGTTCGCGCCATTTGCTTTCAGAATCATCAGGGCTGGCTGCATCGTGATGAAAATACCGATAAACAGAACCGCAACCTCCTGAATCGCGCCCCAGGTAAAGTGGTTCTCACGGCGGATCTCAACCTTCGTGGTCTTGAAGGACAGGAAGGCTGCCGCCAGAATGATCACAATCTCAATGATGGCCGGATAGCTTAATTCTACCTCTCCAAACAGGTGGATGCCAAGCACCTTTCCGGCTGCATCCTGAAACTGCGGCATGGACGGTAAGGTACCGCTTAAAATAACGGCTGCCACGATCATAACCAGGAAAATCAGGTTGTGCGCGCCGCGCAGCTTTACTTCGGTACCCGGTTTGCTGATATCCGGTTTCAGACCGCTCGCGATATCCTGACGATATGCCCTCTTATCAATAAAATAGAAGATTGTCAGCAACACCAGCATATTGAAGAATAAGATCGGCGCCAGATGTAAGCTCCAGAAGAACGGTACGCCGCGCATGAAGCCCATCAGCAGAGGCGGGTCACCGATCGGGGTCAGACATCCGCCGATGTTGGATACAAGGAAAATAAAGAAGATAATGATATGACGTTTCTTCTTTCTCCATGCATTCATCTTGACAACCGGACGAATCATCAGCATACTGGCACCGGTCGTACCGATCCAGCTTGAAAGCAGGGTTCCCAGTGCCAGTAATCCCACATTGACACGCGGAGAACCTGCCAGGTCACCGGACATCGTGATATTACCGGCAACGCAGAAAAGTCCAAATAACAAAATAATAAAGGTCAAATAGTCATTGACCAGGCATTCCAGAACCGTTTCCAGTGCTGTCCCCGCACTGTAACGCATCGCAAACGGAATGATAAAAAGAATTGACCAAAGAGCAACCGCATGAGGCTGGTG
>NZ_FR895110.1:46352-57914 GCF_000434655.1 Clostridium sp. CAG:43
CACAAGCGGCAGAATCGCAATACAGAGAAGCAGTCCCGCAAATGGAATACACATCCAGAGCGGCACAAAGGATGCCGATGCACCGCCTTCCTGTTCTGCTGCCAGAGCCGTCATCGGATTTGCCATCAAAAATAATCCCAGGCTCGCGCAAAACGCACTCAATCTTTTCACCTTCGTAACCTCCCAACTTTTTTCTTTTTTGTTTTACATTTTCCATTTCAGCCACTCATTATAACAAGTTTATTTCCTAAATACAACCGTGTTTTTCACGTTGTAAGCGTGATTTTCCGTGAATTTTTCGTTAAAAGTACCTTATATTAATTCTTATTAATAAGTGTTGTAAGCCTGTGCTCATAACATAAACAAATACCTCTTTTGTGTATAGAAATTATGTATAATACTGTAATTTCACAAATGATATATTTAATTCTTCTATGAAATAAAAAACCGCCCGCCGATATCCCGACAGACGCTTCCTACATTCACATATAACTTTTTCTTGAAATATACTCTCTTTCCAGAGTTCATATTTCAATTCCATATCTTCCCCGCCATCTTCCATCTTTTTCCTGCAGCTGTTTTCGCGCTTCATTTTAAGCCAGCCGCCCGATCTCTCGCGGTATTCCTTCGTGGTTTCTTTTTCGATATGTGCCAGTTGGCAAATCTGCCGCTGTATAACCTGCTCTTTCGCAGCGTTCACACATATTCTCTCTCGAACCTGTTTTATTATAACGCTTATTTGTAAAATTTATTCCCGTTTTTTTGTCAAATCTTTGTAAAAAAATCAAGCAGCAAATTGGAGAAACTGTCTCATTTACTTTTTATCTCCTTTATGCTATAGTTAGCCTGTATTTTGCATTCAGATGTATTACGAATCCATTCGGAATTCCGGTGCCGTTCCGTGCCGGAATACTCAATGTCTTATCGTGTTTTATAAATATCAGAAGGATTTTCAGGAGTATTGTATTCATGCAGGCGAATATATTTAAGATCAAACGAAATGAATTGGCTGACGGTTCCGGGCTGCGGACTACGATTTATTTTAAAGGATGCCCCCTGCGCTGTGTCTGGTGTTCAACACCGCAGGCGCATGAGCGCCCGACCCGGATTCTCTGGGACAGCAAGCACTGTCTCTACTGCAATCTCTGTGTCAGCGAATGTCCCACCGGAAGTCTGGCATTTTCAGACAACCGTCTCACCTTTACCCCGGACACCTGTACATTCTGCCGTGCCTGTACGGATCACTGTCCGTCCCGAATGCTTCATTTCGTCGGTCAGATGATGAATATGGATGAAATCATGGAAAAAATTCTTGCCGACCGGGAGCTCTATGGAAATGGCGGCGTCATTCTCTCCGGCGGCGATCCGCTGATGCAGCCGGAAGCAGCCACCGCTGTCCTGAAAAAATGTAAAGAACACGGCATCCGCACCGCGATTGAGACGACCGCTTTCGCCAAACCGCTGGCTTTCTCCCGCTTCATCGCCAACGCGGACATGATTATCATCGATTTAAAACATTATTCTGAAAAGAAATATGTCCAGTTCACCGGCGTCTCAAATCATTCGATTCTGGAAAATCTGGACTTTGCCGTCGCTATCGGCAAAAAAGTGGCGGTCCGCATTACCATTACCCCCGGCATCAACGACACGCTCATCGATGCCCGCAGGTATGCCCACCTTTTGTCTGAGCACCACATCAGACATGTAATTCTGCTCTCCTATTCAAATCTGGGGATCATTAAATATGAAAAATACACACAATCTCCGGCTCTTGCCCGCGAGCAGACCTTCTCCGGCCAGGATATGGAGAATTATGCGAACATGCTGCGCGGACTGGGGTTTGATGTGCAGATTGAGCAGTAGGGAGGCGGCAGGATTTTTCCATTGCCGCCTCCCATACATTTTTCTATCGATTCGTTATCGTTCACGCATACGTGCCCAGTAACGGAATTTGCCGTATTTTTACATTGATTCCCCTTTTTTCCCAATTTTTCATTGCTTTTTTTTCCTCCCAATGCTATAATGTGTTCAATATTTAATTTATTTATTAAAAAATGAACGCTAATCATTTGCAAAAATCCTCATTTTTACAAATGAATTAAAAGGAGGTTTCCCATGCAAAATCCACAATCCCAAACAGTGCCAGAGCCGAAACGCCTGGACTGGACCACGATGGTCGTCCCATTTCTTCTTATTATAATACTCTGTCTCTGCTTTCTGGCTGCGCCGGATGCATCCAAGGCAGTGTTGGAAAATCTCCGGGGCTTTCTCGGGGAAAACTTCGGTGTCGGCTATCTTGCCATCGGACTCGGCATCTTTCTTCTGTCAATCTACATCGCCTTTTCCCGCTACGGAACCATCCGGCTCGGAAAACCGGATGAGAAGCCGCTCTATTCCAATTTTGCCTGGGGTTCGATGATGTTTACCTCCGGACTTGCGGCGGACATTCTCTTTTACTCCCTGTGTGAGTGGGTTCTCTACGCCAATGACCCGCATCTGGCAGAAATGGGCAGTATTCAGGACTGGGCGAGCACATACCCGCTCTTTCACTGGGGTCCGATCCCGTGGAGCTTCTATGTCGTGCTCGCCGCTGCCTTTGGCTTCATGCTTCATGTGCGCGGCTGCCATAAACAGAAATACTCCGAAGCCTGCCGCCCGATCCTCGGAAAACACACAGACGGACTTGCCGGAACCCTGATTGATCTGATGGCGGTCTTCGCACTGCTGGCCGGCACAACCACGACTTTTACGCTGGCGACCCCTCTGATGAGCCAGATCGTCTCCGAACTCTTCGGATTCAGCGACACCCGCCTCATCACCATCGCGATTCTGGCAGTCACCTGCCTGGTATACACCGTTTCCGTCGTGAGCGGCATGAAGGGCATCCAGAAGCTCGCGGCGTCCTGCGTCTACCTCTTCTTCGCTCTTCTGGCATATGTGCTGCTGTTTGGCGGTGAAGCACGCTATATCATCGAAACCGGCTTTTCCTCCATCGGAAATCTGGTACAGAACTTTATCGGACTCTCCACCTACACCGACCCACAACGCACCACCTCATTTCCGCAGACATGGACAATGTTCTACTGGGCATACTGGATGGTCTGGTGCGTCGCTGCCCCGTTCTTCATCGGAACCATCTCTCGTGGACGTACGATCCGGCAGACAATCCTCGGCGGCTACGTGTTCGGGCTTGGCGGCACGTTTGTGAGCTTTATTATCCTCGGAAACTACAGCCTGGGACTCCAGGTGTTCGGAAAACTGGATGTCATGGGGCTTTATGCCGCCAGTGGCGACCTCTATTCCACAATCACTGCCATCATCCGCACGCTTCCGCTCGCCCCGATGGTCCTCGTTCTGCTCGCGGCGGCGATGATCGCCTTCTATGCCACCAGCTTTGACGCAATCGTACTGGTTGCCTCCGCCTACTCCTACAAGAACCTGACAAACGAGGACGAACCGCACATGGCGATCAAAACCTTCTGGTCCCTGAGCCTGATTCTACTGCCGATGGTCCTCATTTTCAGTGATAATTCAATGGCAAACCTGCAGACCGTGTCCATCATTGCAGCATTTCCGATCGCGTTTATCATTCTCCTGATCGTGGCGGCGTTTTTTAAGGATGCGAAGAAATATCTTTCCAGGGAAATATAATTGTGATATCATTAAGTCAGTTTAAATATGCAAAGGAGGAGTAGCATTATGGCATGGGATGATGTTGCAGGAAAAGCTGCAGGAAATAATGGGGACAAATATGTTGTTTTACAGGTTGTTTTAACAGAAAAACTACTTGGCACTGGTTCAGGCACAGCTAGTCTTACTAATCTGCAATCAGAAATTAATAAACAAGCGGCCAAAGGATACCGGCTTCACACGATCTCAACAACATCTTCTGGCTCCAAGGGTTTTCTTGGCGGCGATAAAATTCAAGCTACCATGGTATTTGAACGAATTGATTGAGTGTTGTTAAAAATATCCCGAATGCACTTTCCGATGCATTCGGGATATTTTTCTTTATCTATAAGCTCTCCCGCAGATACTCCCGCGTCACACTCCGCTCCGCTTCCAGCATCTCCTTCGGCGTCCCGGCAAAGAGCAGGTCGCCGCCTGCGAGTCCGCCGCCCGGTCCAAGCTCCACGATATAGTCGGCGTCCTTCATCACATCCAGGCTGTGCTCGATGATAAACAGTGTATTGCCCTGATCGGTCATCCGGTTGAAAAGCTTCATCAGACGGCGGATATCGTCGAGATGCAGCCCGTCAGTCGGCTCATCCAGAATAAATATCTGTCCCCGCTCATCCAGCTTGCTCGCCAGCTTCACACGCTGCAGCTCGCCGCCGGAAAGCGTCGTCATCGACTGATTCAGATGCAGGTAACCGAGTCCGACCTGTACCAGCGTATCGAGTTTCTTCACAAAATCCGCATCTTCAAAGAACTGGATCGCCTGACGGACGGTCATATCCATGACTTCCGCAATATTCTTTCCCTTGTACTGATATTTCAGCACTTCCTCCGAATACCGCGTTCCGTGGCAGACCTCGCAGACCGTCTCGATCGAGTCCATATATGCCATATCCGATATAATCACACCTTTACCCTGACACGCCGGGCAGGCGCCCTTGGAATTGAAACTGAAATATGCCTGTGCGACATGGTTCGCTTTCGCAAAAAGCGCCCGAATCGCATCCGCGATATCCAGATACGTCGCCGGGGTCGAACGCAGATTGATACCGATATCCTTCTGCCGGATCGAGATCACCTCGCCTGGATACTGGCTCATAAAATATTCCATCAGGGAGCTTTTTCCCGAACCAGCCACACCGGCGATGACCGTCATCACGCCAAGCGGCAGCTTTACGCTCAGATCTTTTAAGTTATGAAGCTTCGCGTGCTCGACCTGATACCATCCGGTCGGCTTGCGGTACTCCATCTTCATCGGCGTTTTCGTCCGCAGCATCCGCCCGGTCACAGTGTCCGCTTTCAAAAGGTTCTCGTAGCTTCCCTGATACATGATCTGTCCACCGTTTATGCCCGCTTCCGGTCCCATATCCACAATGTGATCCGCCAGCGCAATGACTTCCCGGTGGTGTTCCACAATCATCACGGTATTTCCGTGCTCTTTCAGCTTGATCAGCGAATTTTTAAGATTCTGGATATCGCGCGAATGCAGTCCGACGCTTGGCTCATCAAGCACATACATCATATCGGTAAGCGGCGAATTGATGTAACGCGCGATCTTGATACGCTGCGCCTCGCCGCCGGAGAGAGTGTCTGTTCCACGGCTTAAAGAAAGATAGCTGAGTCCGATCTCAATCAGCGCATTCATCCGCTTCAGGATCTCGGTCTTGATATCGCGCGCCAGCGGATCATCGATCTGGCGGATAAACTCTGCCGCCTCCGGGATCGGCATATCCGAAACCTCGCAGATATTTTTTCCGTTAATCAGGCAGCTCCGAATCTTCGCATTCAGTCTCGCCCCGTGGCACTCCGGACACGTAAAGGTGCTGACAATGCGATCCAGCTCTTTCTTGTGAAGCTGTCCTTCCTTAGATGTAATGATACTGCGGTACATACGCGGATAAATGCCCTCATACTTCGCGGATTTCGGCCAGTTTGCCGGCGGGTTTTTCAGGCGGATCTGCGGCGAATAGAGAAATAAATCCATCTCCTCCTTCGAATAATCCTTGATCTTCTTGTCCAAATCAAACAAACCGCTGTATGCGTACCGCTTCCACCGCCATGCGCCGGTTGTGAACGCCGGCCACTGGATAACGCCCTCATCGTTTAGGCATTTATCAAAATCCACCAGCTTGTGGATGTCCAGCTCCGTCACAACGCCCAAGCCCTCACAGCGCTCACACTTGCCGCTCGGATGGTTGAAGGAAAAGCTGTCCGAATAGCCGACAAACGGTTTGCCCACACGTGAGAAGAGCAGGCGCAGCAGCGCATAGATATCGGTGTATGTGCCGACCGTTGAGCGGGAGTTTGCCACCGGCTTTTTCTGATCGATCACGATCGTGACCGGAAGATTCTCCATGCGCTCAACCTCCGGACGACCATATTTCGGCAGAAACTGCTGGACAAAACTTGGAAATGTCACATTCAGCTCCCGCCGCGACTCTGCCGCAATCGTATCAAGGCAGAGCGATGATTTGCCCGAACCGGACACACCGGTAAAAACCGTGATTTTCTTTTTCGGAATTTTCAACGACACATGTTTCAAGTTGTTTTCCGTTGCATTCACAATGCTTATGTACTCCTGATTTTCTCGTTCCATCTGGCATTCTTCCTTTCTTAAGCTGCATTTTCCCGTCCCAGGTTCCTTTATTTTAAAGGTACTCAATGCTATCCTGATCTGTACGCGGCTATCACGCACAAAAGCAGACAGAAAATACCCCTAAGAAGCATTTTCCGTCTGCTTTTTTATTTGACTTCCTGCTTTACACGCACTCCGCCGAACAGCAGAGGCATTGTCTTTCTTGTATACTCTCCAAGCGCATAGCCACCGTCTGAAATGCAGTAATCATAGATGATTGCCCTCTCGCAGAGTGCATACATATGTGCAATCTCGTAATATGGCATACTGCGGGTAATCTGCCCCCGGCGCTGCCCCTCATCGACCAGCTGATTTACCATCTTATAGTAAAAACGGTTCTGGTTTAAAAGATGCTTATCCCCCTTTGTCACCACCTGTGAGGAATAGAGTGACGCCAGAAGCCCTACCGGGATATCCGACTCTATCAGATCATGTACACTGAAGCAGAGCGTCATAAGCTTGTCAAAGCTGTCCATCTCCGGATCCAGCGTCTGCATTACCTCTTCATACTTTGCATCAAAGATCTCTGGAAGAGATGCCAGAAGCTCATCCTTTCCACTATAATAATGATAGAAGCTTCCCTTTGATGTTCCAGACTGCAGGATAATCTCATCGATCGTCGTCTCCTCATATCCCTTCTCATGAAACAATTTCCATGCAACACGGGCAATTTTTGCTTTTGTGTTATTACCCTTCGCCATTTGCCTTTTACCTCTTAACTTCTCAATAATCGTAATTTCAGGGAAACATTCCTGGTCATCTAATTTACCTTTTTGTTTACCTGAATCCAGCCGAAAGCAGAGTGGATAATCTTCCTCATCTGCTTTCGACAATTTAATTTATTTTATCATTCTTTTCCTGTGAAGTAAAGAGATTGTTCCATATGTCTATTTTTAATACCGTTTTCACATCCGGTGAACTTTGGTATGTGCATGGCAGCTGCACTGGGGATGTACCGGAACTTCTATCAGATCCGTGGACCACGTTTTGGCATCAATGAACAGCATTTTTCCAATCAGCGGCTCTCCCTTGCCCAAAAGAAGCTTCAATACTTCTGCCGCCTGCATACACCCGATCATGCCGGGAATCACGCCAAGCACACCATAAGCAGCCGAATTCGGGTTTCCGGATGGGTCCTCTGCCTCCGGACAGAGACAGCGCAGACATGGTCCGTCCGATGCGAACACGGTAACCTGTCCCGCAAATTCACAGATAGCTCCATATACATCCGGCTTTCCCAGCTTCATACATGTGTCACTCAGCAGATAGCGGGTTGGAAAATTATCCGAAGCATCCACAATCACATCAAACTTTGCAAGAATTTCTTCTGCATTTTCAGCTGTAATCCCCTCTGGGTATAATTCTACCTGCACCGAATGGTTCCGGCTCTGAAGCTGCTCCGCCGCCAGTTCTGCTTTTGCCTTTCCAATGTCCTGTTCCCGGTAAAGGATTTGACGCTGCAGATTGCTGACATCCACCCGGTCAAAATCAGCAATCCCGATCGTACCGACTCCTGCTGCTGCCAGATAGAGGCTGACGGGAGATCCAAGTCCCCCCGCCCCGACTACCAGCACCCGGCTTTCCGCCAGCTTTTTCTGTCCTTCTTCTCCTACCTCCGGCAGGAGAATATTTCTTTTATAGCGTTCTTTGTCTATCTCCAAACCAGCGTCTCCTTTCTGAATCAACCGCCCCCCAGTAAATGATAAATCTTCAAATCATCTGCTTCCTCAAGTGTTACTTTATCATAGTCTTCTGGCCAGACCAGCTGCCCATTTACCTTCACGACCAGCTTGGGCCAGGTAAATTTCATGTGTTCCATCACACCCCTGATTGTCAGTCCTTCATGCCAGTCCGGATATGGACGGTTATTCAGTACCATGATATCCACTTCCCTTCTGCAACGTATTAATGAATAGTCTTACTGAAGCGGCTCAACTACTTCCAAAAGCTCCGGAAGATCCATGCCAAGCTCTTTCAGGTGTGCAATTGTCGGAACGCCGTTTAAATTCCAGCCGCGCTTCGGATATACCGCATCAATCAGCTTCTCATATTCCCCTTCTCTGTGCTTTCTGGTCGCAGCCATCTTTTCCTTTAAGGACATTTTTTCGACTTCTTCTTTTGTAAAACCAACCAGCTCTACCAGCTGACCATCGTAGCGCTCCTGACGGGACAGATATTCTTCTTCCGTAACCGGTCCCTGGGAGCGGTATGGAATCGCATCGTTCGCACGCAGTCCCTTGCCAAGACGAATGTTGAAAATACGCTGGAAATTGTAGACACGCTCGGACATTTTAATCATATCATCCCTATCAATCTTAACCCCAGTAACACCATAATAAAGATCCAGATAGTTATCTACGTGCTCCGGTACCTTCGCCGGTTCATCGGTCAGGCTGTTGTCAGCCGGTACAATATCATTCCACGGCAGCTTGCAAAGTCCCAGAAGACCAAACCAGGTTCTAAACATCGGATAGTAATACAGCGCCTCCGCCTTATCCTCAAAGGTAGGGATCTGGTTATTTACCTGATCCATGAAAATCAGCCATGCCTCATCATGCTGCGGTCCCTTATTGGTCAGACCATAGCCGCCCTGCTGCGCCAAGGATTCTTTGGAAGAATACTCTGAATATTCAAGTCCCTTCTGTTCCATCGCAATATCATTCATGAAATCCATGTCGCCCCAGCCCTGCGCTGCAAAATACTCTTTCTGCTTGTGGCTTCCAAGTGCCGCAATCTTGCCAAAGCCTTCGTTTCGCGCCATCTGGTGCAGCAGCTCCAGCTCTGCCTCTGCATTGCCCCATACAAGCTCCAGGCCGCCTGTTCTCTCCTTATTCAGGATACCATTTTCATAGCATTCCATCAGGAAGGCAGTCATGGTGCCAAAGGAAATCGTATCAATGCCATATGTATCACAGTAGAAATTCACTTCCAGGATTACCTGCGGATCGGTTACGCCGCAGTTCGGACCAACACCGGCTGCTGTCTCGTACTCCGGACCATCCACACATACTTTATGTCCCTTATACGGACCTGTCTTTAATTCAAACTGATCGGCTGTTTTAGCACACGCCATCGAACATCCATACCAACATCCGTCTGCTCCGCCCTGGGTCAGCCATTTATTTCTCCATACCTCCGGTGCCATCTCATCGATCTTATCCGTTCCGCCATATTTATAATTATGCGTCGGCAAAATATCATAATCGCTCAGGGTACGCAGGGAGTATGCCGTTCCGGATTTACGCATTGAATTCTGTTTGTCATCCTGTGTCGCCACCTCACGATGGAATTTCAGGCCATCCCGGTTCAGGATACTGATATCATATACATGGTTCAGATTTGCTTTTACGCCTTTAAAATGGCATACCAGCGCTTTAATGTGTTTGTCCGCAAAGACACGTCCGATACCACCACGTCCAGCCTGTTTTAAGCGGACTACATTTCTTTTCGGATCATAGAATGTAAAATTCAGCATAGAGAGGTTGCAATGATCCGCCGCTGAACCAGAACATACGACCGCCACGTTTTTGCGATCATTGTCATCCTCCGCATACATGGTTGTCAGCTCTTCTCCCAGTACATGTGCATCTTTATGCTCTAACGGTGCTTTTTCAATTGAAACGGTTCCCTTATTGCCATCGATGACAATAATCACGTCTTCCTCCGCTTTTCCAGTCAGCTCGATCACATCAAATCCGGAGAATTTTAAGAATGGGCCAAAATATCCGCCGACGTTTGAATCAATCGGGATATCTGTCATCGGTGAAATGCTGCATACCAGGCATTTTCCGGTACCGCCGTACTGCGTAATTCCGGCAATCGGTCCTGCCGACATGGTAATGGCATTTTCCGGAGAGTTCCACTTTGTATCTGGATTCGTTGCATCCCACAGATAACGCAGGCAATAACCTTTGCCGCCGGTAAATTTTTCTTTGACCTCCTGAGGAATGTCGATCATATCGATGGTGTTATCTGTCACATTGATTCGAAGACGCTTATCCGTATATCCATGATACAGCGGCTTTGGCTCATATGTAACCTGATTGAGAACCGTGTGGGCCTCTTTCATTTTTTTGATTTCTTCCATATCTGCGTCCGCATAACGCGGAAGATCACACATTTTAATCATGCCTTTCTCCTCCCTTTACTCTTCTACCAGACGGATCGCTCCGGTCGGACATGCTTTTACGCACAATCCGCACGCCGTACATTTGGACGGCTCCAGATAATCATCACACTGTACCATAACATTCTCCGGACAGAATCCGACGCACATCAGACAGCCGGCACATTCTTTCTTGTTCAGCCGGTAAACGCCTCTCGCATCCTCCGTAATCACACCTGTATTGCACACTTCAGAACATTTTCCACACTGTGTACACACAGCAATATGATGGCTTCCATCCTCCTTGTCGGTAATGCGGATGCAGGATTTCATTGGATCCGAAACCTTGTAAAATGCCTTCGAACAGGCTTCTTCGCACTGGTGGCAGCCAATGCAGAGTGATTCATCTTTCTCTAATCGTCTCATCACAGTTCCTCCTTTTTGCCTAATTTCATTATTTCATCCGAAACAGATACATACCCGTCCCGAATCACTTCCAAAAATATGGCTCCTGCCGAAAGGCGGCAGAAAACTCCTTTTTCATGGTAAATACACTCTGGAAAACACTTTTTTCCATACCCGGAGACGCGGAACACCGCCCCTCCCGCCGCCAGAAGATCCCCCGTATTTAACTGGGTGGTATCTATTCCCTCCGTTATCAGGTTTGCCTTGTAGCGGCGGAAGCAGAGTCCCGGTTCTGTCTGCTTCTCCATCCAGTCCCGGGCTTCTCCCGCCAACAGCGAAGTCTGCCTTTCACCTCCCGCTGCATGCCGGTCACCCTCCATTCCGATCCCCCTTCGGAACCAGGCGCTCTCCACAGCTTCTCCCGGCTGTCCCCTCTGCCGGAACACATATAATTCACGCACAACTGCTCCCATCTAATCCCCTCTTTTATAAATATAAAATTTCTCCGGTTCTTGCCAGCCCATAACCACCGAGCTTCTCCACTCTCTCTGCAAATTCCCGGCTTTTCAAAACCGCCAGAAAATGCTGCACCGGTGGAAAATCCAGAAATCTGACTGGAATCGCAAAGTCATACTCTTCCCGTCCAATCTCAATAAAATCAAGTCCCATTGCCCTGGCTGCCGACTGGATTCCCATGCCCGCGTCTGCATCGCCGCCGGACACGGCAGCCGCCACTGCC
>NZ_FR895110.1:57957-69865 GCF_000434655.1 Clostridium sp. CAG:43
GCGTTGCCGCCTCTCTGTCATATCCGTGAATCTCTTCCGGTGAAATACCGGCTTCCTTCAGCTTATAATCAAAAAGGACTCTTGTCCCCGCTCCTCTCTGTCGGTTGACATAATTCAAACCACGTAGATCTTCAATTTCATGGATTCCAAGCGGATTTCCTTTTTTTACGATAATTCCCTGAATTCGCTCAACCCCCTTGACAAGTGCCATTTTTTCACCCGCAAACAGTTTTTTCAGGATCGCAATATTATATTCTCCTGTCTCTTCATCCAGCAGGTGGGTCGGAGCCAGATGTGCCTCCCCCCGCTTTAATGCCATTAAACCGCCCATACTGCCTACATGCGTACTGGAAAGGTAATTACCCGGGTACATACACGGCAGTAAATCTGCCATCACATCCAGAATCAGATCATGGCTTCCGATTGCTACAGCCGTACTTCCAATTTCCTCCAGGGAACGGTATAACTCTACATCAACGGTATCTCCTGCCTCGACTCCCTCGCTGTTCTGAGGAATCACACAGAACCCGTCTGCCCGCACCAGGCTCATCGCCGCTCCCGCCCCGCGCGCCAGCGGAGAAGCAACGAGCTTGTCGCCCACTTCTCCTACTTTCACCCGCACATACTCTTTATGTTTCAGGGATGATACAAGGCGTTTGGATATGACAGCCCGCACCGTCGTGCCGGCTGTTTCTGTACGTCCTGCCAGTTTCTGCAGCACAGGAATCACAAAATTTTCAAAGTTGATATAGGCGGATACCGGATATCCCGGAAGTCCGATCACCGGTTTTCCATTGACAATCGCCAATATTACCGGTTTTCCCGGCTTGATTGCCACCCCGTGTACCAGAACCTCCCCCAACTCCCGAAGTACATGAACCGTAAAATCTTCGGTTCCTGCACTGGAGCCGGCATTGACAATTACCATATCATAGTTTTCAACCGCCTCTGCCACCTTTGCTTTCAATGTTTCATACTCATCCGCAATCGGTGGAAAACGGTGGGGCGCACCGCCATGTTCCGTTACCAGTGCCTCAAATACTCTCGAATTCGATTCGATGATGTCCCCATCCTTGGGTTCCTGTCCCGGCTCTATGATTTCGGTCCCTGTCGGAAAAATCGCTACCGACGGCTTTTTCAATACCTCAATCTCTGTAATTCCGCCAGACAGGAGAACACCTATATCAATCGGGCGTATCTCATGATAACCGGGCATCAGCATCTCACCCGCTACGATATCTTCTCCGATCGGGCGCACATGCTGCCATGATGCAGCTGCATCCGTAATCTGCACCGAGCCATCCTCCTGCTCCAGCAGATCCTCCGCCATGATAACTGCATCGCATGGTGCGTGAATCGGATCGCCCGTATCCACCACTGTAAAATCTGTACCTGGATACAGGGTAAGTGGTTTCCGCTCCGATGCTCCTTTTGTTTTCTCTGCCTCAACCGCGATTCCATCCATCGCCGCTGCATTGTAAAGCGGAGAACAATATTTCGCATAGACTGCCTCTTTTGTAATCCGGTGCAGACTTTCCGTCACGGGAATCCATTCTGCCTTGGGGCTTAATAATTCCCCCAGTGCTTTCTGGTAAAGGGCTTTTGCCTCCTCCACCGGTGTATTATTCAGATATAAATTTCTCTTTCCCATCTCTGCCTCTATTCTGTTTCCATCAGGCTCTGCCGATCCTTTATCCTCCGCCGTCCCTCTGGAAGCAATTCATTTTAAAAACGGTATACCTTCACCTGCTCACCCTTCTTCAGCCCCTCCTGATTCATATCAATCAGAACGTAGCCGTCTGCCTCTGCCATCGTCGAAATCAAGCCTGATTTTCCAAATATCGGTTCTGCCTCCAGCCCCTGTGGAGCCATCAGAAGCTTTACCAGCAGGCAGGTTGTTTTTCCGGGTGCCCCCGCCAGGTTCGTTGTCATAAAGGCTTCTAACGGAGGTTGATCCGGCTGACCTGTCACCTGCTTCCAGAGCCACACAAATAATAAGTGGAAAACGGCAAGTGCTGCTGCCGGATGCCCCGGAAGTCCTCCTAACAGCGTATTTTTCTCTTTATCATATCCCAGAATCGTCGGTTTTCCCGGTTTCAGTGCCAGCCCATGGGTAAATACTCCCTCCTTGGAGATGCGGTTTAATATCTCCATCGTCATATCCTTCTTTCCCTGGGAGCTTCCTCCAGAGATCAGAATCAAATCACAGGCTTTGACCGCCTCCCGGATTTTCTCCTCTAACAGTACCTCTTCATCCCTCACTGCCTCTGCCAAAACAAGCTCCAGACCTGTCTTCTTCACATAACAGGACAGCGCCCATGTATTAATATCCCTCACCTGCCCCGGTCCGGGAACCTGATCGATCCTGACCAGTTCGTCGCCCGTCGATAGAACTGCCACCTTCCACGGTTTAAAAACCGGCACCTGCACCACGCCAAGCGCTGCCAACGTTCCCGCCTGCGCCGGACCAATCCGGGTTCCCGCTTTAAGGACTATATCCCCGGTTTTTACATCTTCTCCCGGAAGCACGATGCATTTCCCATACGGAACATTTTCATACAGGGCAACCTCATCTGTTCCGAACCGTTCACTGTATTCTACCATCACCATGGCATCTGCCCCTTCCGGAACCATGCCGCCGGTCGGCACATAGGCACAGGTACCCGGTTCAATCTTTGATACCGCCGGATGCCCTATCTCTACTTCTTCCAGCACCTTTAGAAAAACCGGGATACTTTCCGTTGCGCCCGCCGTGTCCTTGGAACAGACTGCATACCCGTCTACACTGGAACGGCGGAATGCCGGAATCATTTCCCCAGAGACAATATCTTCTGCTAAAATACGGTCAGATGCATCTGCAAGCGCAACCTGCTCCGTTTCTGGCAGGCATTCTTTTGCCGCTTTAAGCAGACGTTCCCGCGCCTGCACCAGCGTATCAACTTTCAATAACTTCATAGTTCCTCCCTTGCGGCATGATTCTTCTTTGCGAAGGTACGCATCCACGCGAAGTGCTTTTGATTCATAGACCGCCCTCTCCGAATGAAACAAAAAACGAATACAGAAAACATTCCGCTCTCTGTATCCGTTCCTGATGATGCAGTCTGCCTCTTATGGCTTTCTGCTGATATGCACTTATCTACATCAGGCTTTGCTTGCGCTGGCGGAATTTACTGCTCTTTTCCAGAACTTCCGGGTCTTCATCCCGGTCATCCGAGAGCTATTCCTTTCCAATGCATCGTCTGATGCGGGGAGGCACCCGCGTTTCCCCGGATACCCATTGGCTTTTCTTCCATCCTGTCAATCGGTTCACAGCTTAGGCAGAAAAGCTCGAAATCAACTCTGTATAACTGCCGCTCTCGTGCGACAATTCTCTTTTTCATGATTTTCTACCAGAAATTATACCACATTTTCACAAACTGTGTCAATCATCCCAAGCAAAACTCTTCCCATTTTTTTCATATTCAACGCAATCGTCTCGCATTTATATTCATATTTCTGAACTTTTTTCATTTTCACGATATGAAACCTCCGTATCTGCCAGATATCGGCGGATGGACGGATGCGACGGGTGAAGAAGGATTTCTTCCGGTGTTCCGGACACCAGAACATTTCCCTGCTCCATAAAATGTACCTGGTCACAAATCTTGCGGACATGCACCAGCTGATGGCTGATTAGCAGCCATGTCATCTTATTTTTCATCTGCTGCTCCCGCATCAGCTGTTCAAACAATTCTGTACTGTCAGGATCCAGGTTGGAAAGTGTTTCATCAACAATCACAAACGCAGGGTCAAATACCAGCGCCCTGATAAATGATAATTTCTGCTGTTCTCCGCTGCTCAGGGAACGAGCATA
Organism: Clostridium sp. CAG:43; assembly: GCF_000434655.1. Lineage (NCBI taxonomy): Bacteria > Bacillati > Bacillota > Clostridia > Eubacteriales > Clostridiaceae > Clostridium > Clostridium sp. CAG:43. The sequence continues at coordinate 61,811 of NZ_FR895110.1, forward strand.
TTGATTTTTTTTCTGCAAAAGCCCACATCGTTCCAGCCAGGCATCCATCTTCGCTTCATCTGGGCGGATTCCCCGTATTTTCAGCGGATAGATCAGGTTCTGATACACCGTATCATGCAAAAGATACGGTCTCTGTGTTGTCATCGTAATATCCCGGGGTGTCAGTCCCTCGTAATCAATTCTCCCTCCATCCGGAACCAATATCCCCTGTATCAGCTTGGAAAGAGTTGTTTTTCCGCAGCCATTGGTTCCTATCAGACCATGGACCTTCCCGCTCTCCAGATACAGTTCCTCGATTTGAAGCGTAAACTGACCTATCTTCTTTTGCAGTTTAGAGATTTTCATCCGGTGTCTCCTCCTGTCTGAAATGTTCTGCCAATGTCTGTACCGCAAATGCCAGAAGCATCAGGATCACTCCCAAAAATACCCCTTCATAATAATCGCCTGCACCTTTCAGGGTTGAAATCGCAGTCGTCATTGTCCGGGTGCTGTTTTTTATATTTCCACCTACCAGAAAGACCGCCCCGACCTCACTGATGGAACGCCCATATCCAGACACAACCGCAAAATAAATTTCATTTTTCATTTCACGCAGCAGAAGCCGCGCGGTCTGATGCCGGTCAGCTCCCATCGTCCTGGCAAACGCCCGGATCGAAGGTGCCGTGCGGACCGCATATGAATATACCATTCCACAGACGATCGGAGTGATGATCAGAACCTGGGCTGCCACCATTCCTTTGATCGTAAATACCCATCGAAGCGCCCCAAACGGACCTTTTTTTCTCAAAAGCATATATGTGAGCAGTCCGATGACGACCGGAGGTGCTCCCATCAAGGTCCGGTTCACGCGGACTACCAGCTTTTTTCCTGGAAATTTCGTCTGCTCCAGCACAAGTCCCAGAAAAATTCCAAGCATGGACGCAATCAAGGTTGACCAGAAAGACATCACCAGCGTTACCCGGATAGAATCTATCACTCCGACCGTACCAAAAAATTTTGAAAACAGGTTTCCCATATTTTTTCTCCCAGCATATCCACTGAAACACCTTATATTCTGCAGGCGTTCTCATTTTCTCAATTCTTAATGACAGAAAAACCGGAAAAAGTGCATCCTCCCTTCTCCGGTTTCCTGTTTATAAATTATAAATTCTGCAAGGTTCAACTGCCTGCTTTATTCGTTTAAATACGCTAATTCCAGCTCTGCCGCATATCATCCGGCAGTATTCTACTTCTGCTCTGCATTCGGGAAGAATAACGGCTCGCCGTACTCCTTTACGCCGTATTCGCCGATCAGCGTCTGGATTTCCGGAGAACAGATCCACTTGATAAACGTATTCGCCGCCTCGTTGTTGACATCCGGATATTTCTCCGGATTTACTGCGATAACGCCGTACTGGTTTAAAAGTTCCTTGCTGCCTTCACATACAATATCCATATCCGGGAAATCTGCCTTCTTGGCAAGCCAGGTACCGCGGTCAGACAGGCAGTAGCCACCTTTTTCATCTGCCATCGCCAGTGTATCAGCCATTCCAGCGCCTGCCGATACATAGTTTGGATTGCTCTCATAATCTGTAATTCCCAGCTTCTCCCAGATTCCGGTCTCCTTGTTATGGGTACCGGAGTTGTCTCCACGGGACACAAATGTCAGCTGCTCGTCCATGATCTGTTTAAATGCAGCGTTGATATCATCCGTCTTTGCAATCGGACCATCCTTCGGTCCTACGATCACGAAATCATTATACATAACCTGGAAGCGCTCTACACCGTAGCCGCTCTCCACGAATTCTTCTTCTTTTGCTTTGGAATGAACCAGTATCACATCCACTTCACCGTCTTTTGCTTTCTGAATCGCATCACCGGTTCCTACTGCCGTCCACTGTAAGTCAATACCTGTATCCTCTAAAAAGATTGGCTTTAAGTAATCCAGAAGACCTGTATTATCGGTACTGGTCGTCGTTGCCATCAGAAGCGTCTCTCCGGATGCTTCCTTGGTCTCCTCTGCACTGCTTTCCTCAGCAGCCTCTGCGGTTGTCTCTGCGGCGCTTTCCGCCTCCGTCGTCTCTTTTGCGCTTCCGGAGCAGGCTGTCATAGACAATGCTGTCATGGCTGCCATTGCCAATGCAATGATTCTGTTTGTCTTCTTCATGAAATCGTTCTTCTCCCTTCTTTTGTTTAAGAATACTCTGAAAAACATTTCATCGGAACGAGACTCTGGCAGAGGATGCGCCGCCTTTTACCAGCTGCCTTTCTTTCTAACTAAGCAGCAGGTCCTACTTCTCTTTCCAATGCATTTCTTTCCAAATGCGGGAGGCATCCGGGTTTCCCCTGATACCCATTGGCTGTAAACCCTGACAATATACTGTGTTAGGTTTTTCAGCTCGAAATATAGTTTTCCTGGCTTCTGCTGTCCGGGCTCTTCTAATAGTTCCCGAAACATCTTTATACATTTTTACTATACCATGGTAAAATTCCTCTTGTCAACCGGGCAACTTTCACATGAGCGAAATTTTTTCATTTTTTCAAGCTTCTTATTTATTTTGTTTTTTGTTTTCTACTGCTCTTTCCTACTGTTATTCTGGATTTTTAGTCTTTTTTCACTTCTATCTTGATTTTCCCTTTTCATATTTATGCGATACTCTTTTAACTGTGCTTAATTTTTTGTTTTTATTTTATATTTTATGAATATTCAAATCATTTTATCTTTTCTACAATTTTCACTTTCTTTTCATGCATAATATCCTCACTTTTACCAATTGTAAGCCCCCATTTTCTATGATATCTTATATGTTATATTAATTTTCTTTTATAGTCATTCCGCATTCCGCTTGTTTCAACGTGATCGGATGATTATTTTTCAGATTCGTCTGTTAAAAATTAAATTAATACATTTTTTTCAATTTACTCTTGTATTCTTGAGTTGGTTGTAGTATTATAGACTCAGAACTAGAACACAGTCTAGTTTTTGCAAAGGAGGGGGAAAGGATGGCAGAAACTCCTTACATATTTAACATCCAGAAATTTTCAACGCACGACGGCGATGGTGTCCGCACCACGATTTTCTTCAAGGGATGTCCCTTACACTGTATGTGGTGCCACAACCCGGAGAGTCAACATTATTATAAGGAACTGATTTTTCATCGGCACAAATGTACCGCCTGCGGTCGATGCGTTGCAAAATGTAAACAGGGAGCCAATTCCATCGTAGACGGCAAGATTGTATTTGACCGTTCCAAGTGTACCGCCTGCGGCGTCTGTACCGATTGGTGCATCACAGAAGCCCGGGAGTTAGCCGGTAAGGAATACACGGTAGATGCACTTGTCAAAGAAGCAATGAAGGACAAAATCTTCTATGAACAATCCGGCGGCGGTGTAACACTCTCCGGCGGTGAAGTTATGGCTTCCCAGCATATGGACTATGTGGAAGAGGTCTGTCGCAAGCTCCACGAGAACGGTGTCAGCGTTTTCATCGACACCAGCGGCTACACAGACTATGAGAATCTGAAGCGAATTCTTCCTTATGTAGATGTTTTTCTCTACGACATCAAAGTGATGGATCCGGAAGACCACAAGAAGTATATCGGCGTTGACAATTCACTGATTCTTGAGAACTTAAAGAAATTAAGTGATGAAGGCGCAGGTCTTTATATCCGGCTTCCGATTATCCAGCAGGTCAATGCAACCGATGAACACATTGAAAGTGTCATCCATTTCCTGAAAGAAAACAATATTCACGCACGTCAGGTAAACCTTTTACCTTATCATGACATCGGAAAGGGTAAATACGCCAGCCTCGACATGGAGTACCATGATGATGAGATGAGCGTACCGGTGTCCGAGCTTATGGAACACTTTAAGTCCATGTTCGTAGAACAGGGATATGACAAAGTCAATATAGGAGGATGATTTAAATGGCAGAGAAAATTGATACTTCATTCGTAATCAACACACCAGAAGGTCTGTTAAAGGACAACGACCGCGGATGCACCGAGAGAATTAAAAGACTGAGAAGACTCAGCCATTCCACCCAGCCACATCTGGATCTGGAAAGAGCCAAAATCGAAACCGATGTTTACAAAGAGTACGAAGGTTCTGTATCCGTACCGGTTTTAAGAGCTCTTGTTCTGAAAGAGTACTTCTCTAAGAAAACTCTTTACTTAGGCGATGATGAGCTGTTAGTTGGTGAAAAGGGTAAAGACCCGCAGTGTTCACCGACATTCCCGGAGCTGTGCTGTCATACTATCGAAGATATGCACATCATGAATGACCGTAAACTGGTTAACTTCACCGTTACCGAAGACGATCTGAAACTTCAGGAAGAAGAAATTATTCCATACTGGAAGAACCGTGCAGTCAGAGAACATCTCTTAAAAGCTATGACCCAGGAATGGAGAGACTGCTATGAGGTTGGTATGTTCACCGAGTTCATGGAGCAGCGTGGACCGGGTCATACAGCCGGCGGCAAGAACTTCTACATCAAGGGCTACGGCGACTACAAGAAAGAGATCGAGCAGGCTATCAAAGAGCTTGACTACTTCAATGATCCGGAAGCTTATGACAAAGAGCAGGAGCTTCGCGCTATGGATATCTGCTGCGATGCTATCATTATCTTAGGTAAGAGATATCACGATCTGGCTCTTGAGAAAGCTGCTGAGGAGAAGGATCCGGTCAGAAAAGCAGAGCTCGAGCAGATTGCAGCTAACTGTGCCGTTGTTCCGGAGCACAAACCTGAGACCTACTGGCAGGCACTTCAGATGTACTGGTTTACACACCTTGGTGTTACAACCGAGTTAAACCCGTGGGATGCATTTACACCGGGTCGTCTGGATCAGCATCTGATTCCGTTCTATGAGAAAGATACCGCTGCAGGTACTCTGGATGATACAAGAGCTCTTGAGCTTCTTGAGTGCCTCTGGGTTAAACTGTTCAACTCTCCGGCTCCGGTTAAGGTTGGCGTAACCTTAAAAGAGTCCGGTACATACGTAGACTTCGCAAACATCAACTCCGGCGGTGTGAAGGAAGATGGTACTGATGCAGTTAACGCTGTTTCTTACTTAATCCTTGACTGTATGGAAGATATGAGACAGAACCAGCCGAACTCCAACGTACAGATTTCCAAAGTTACTCCGGATAAGTTCTTAAAGAGAGCTTGCGAGATCGCTCGTCAGGGCTGGGGTCAGCCGGCATTCTACAATACCGATGAGCTGATTCAGGAGCTGGTAAATCAGGGCAAATCTCTGGTAGATGCAAGAAACGCTGGATGCTCCGGATGTGTTGAGACCGGTGCCTGGGGAACTGAGGCTTATTGGCTGACCGGTTACTTAAACATCCCGAAGTGCTTACAGCTCGCTCTGTATGATGGCTACGATGTAATGTTCAAAAAACAGATCGGACCGCACACCGGCAAGGCAGAAGACTTCAAATCCTACGACGAACTGTGGAACGCATTCAAGACACAGCTTGAGTACATCATTGATGTTAAGATGCGCGGCAACCTGGTTATCGAGAGAATTTACGCAGAAATGATGCCGGCTCCGTTCCTTTCCATCTGTACCGATGACTGTATCAAGAAAGGTAAAGACTACAACGCAGGCGGTGCAAGATACAACACAAGCTATATCCAGGGTGTTGGTATCGGAACCATTTCCGATGCACTTTCCTCTATCAAGTTCAACGTATTTGACAATCAGAAGTTTACCATGAAAGAACTCATCGACGCTATGAATGACGACTTCAAGGGTCATGAGGATATCCTGAACCTGGTTAAGAATAAGACTCCGAAATACGGCAACGATGATGATTATGCAGATGACATCATGGTAAGCGTATTCAACGAGTACAAAGATTATATCACCGGCAGACCTACCACCAGAGGCGGTGTATATCATGTAGATATGCTTCCGACCACCTGCCACGTATACTTCGGTGATGTTATGATCGCAAGCCCGAACGGCCGTCTGGCACATATCCCGCTGTCTGAGGGTATTTCCCCAGAAAAAGGCGCTGATATCAACGGACCGACCGCAGTTGTTAAATCCTGCTCCAAGATGAATCACTGTGAGACCGGCGGTACTCTGCTGAACCAGAAGTTTACTCCGGCTGCTATCGCAGGCGAGAAGGGTATTGACAACCTGGCTGCTCTGATTCGTTCCTACTTCGCTATGAACGGACATCATATGCAGTTCAACGTTATCGACCGCCAGACTCTGATTGAAGCTCAGAAGAACCCAGAGGAATACAAGGAGCTGATCGTCCGCGTAGCTGGATACAGTGACTACTTCCGTAACCTGGACAAACCGCTTCAGAACGAAATCATTGAGAGAACCGAGCAGAGCTTTGGAGGCTGTGGCTGCTGTTAATTGCTCGCAACCGTTTGACAACTCTAAAAGTCTTCATTGCATCATAATTAATACCTTCTATGAAAATGATATAGCCCCAAAAGGGCGAAAGCCCCGGCAGCGAAACTGCCCGGCAGCGAAACTGCCGGGGCTTTCTTATTTCTTTATCCTTATCTCAATATCAGATATTCCGCTCTACTCTGTTATCATTTTTGACCTTCTCAGACAAATAACCGCCAGGGCAACTGCCAGTCCACCTGACAGCACCTTGCTGATCATATAGGCTGTTACCCAGTTTCCCGGTATCAGGGATGCTACGAAGGTCATCTGACCGCCTACCACATAGGCGCCTGCAACAGAGAAAGCGGCGTTTAATACTTTTCCGCGCTTATCCATCTTGGAAAACAACGGCAGCATCGCAAGGCTCTGTATAAAGGAAAGGAACAGTCCGACAACTGCCTCCTCATTGATACCCAGGACCGCCCCGATACGCTGGATCGGCTTTTGGAGACGTTTTAACGCCACCTGCGACAGCACCAGACCGCCGCACGCTGCGATGACCATGCGGAGTACCATAAAAAGCATTTCCTCAATCAAGGCATTCTCGACAACCGCATACTTCGGCATGAAAATTCCGAAGACTGCCACACCAAACAGGAGAAAACTAAAAATACGGATCGCATTTCCGAGGAAAATCATGATCTTCATCGTCAGCGCCGGAACCAGCACGAATGCCGCAATCAGCACCATGCACAGCACCAGCACCGGGATCATATTAAAAAAGAGCTGACGGACAGGCAGACCCAGCATCAGACCTCCGACCGCCAGACCAGACGGTATGGCAATCAGACCGAAGATGAATCCACGCATCAGCTCTCCTATTTCATCTTTTCGAACAGCTGCCAGAAAGACCGGCAGCTGGTATCCGACCGTCATTCCCAGACTGCCTGCTACCATCGCACCGGTAAATGCCGCCAGCGCCGGTGTCGCCGCCAGCTTCTGTGCCATGCCAAGCGCCCCCATATCCGGCGCCAGAAGGCAGCTTGGAATGAGCGCCGGATCAAATGGCATATGCTTTGCCGCCTCCGCAATCGCTTCCGCATGCGTCTGCACATATGTAACTCCGATCGCATAAAATCCGACCGTGGACATCGCCAGACCCCCCATCGTGGCAAGCCCCTTTTCAAAATTCGGCATCAGCCCCAGCTTTCCTCCCAGTATCTCATCCAAAAGCCCGGCTGCCGCAAATACAAGCATGATCGCAATGAATATGTTCATAAGACCTACCTCCCAGCTTTTCCCTATTTCTCTATTCCCCTGTTTTCACTTATTTTCCCTCTATCAGGCACATTTCTCTGTCAGTCACAATTCTTTTTTACCTCACCAGCAGCTGTATCAGCACGCCCCCGATCGTCAGCATCAGTGCTCCGCAGGAACGCGTCACAATCTGTGCAAATGGAAGCAGTTCCATCCGTTTCGAACTGCTGAGCACCGCCACATTTCCGGAACCGCCCATGTTCGTCGTACACATCCCCGCTGCGATCGATGATTCCAGCGGATAAAATCCCATCTTGATGCCGATCAATCCGGCGGTCAATGTGATCGCCCCGACAATCAGCACGACACTGAGGAGATAAAATGGAGTGATCGTGTGTAAAATCGTCTTTAAATCAATCAGCGTCGCCCCGATTCCGGTCAGCGCCGCCGCTGTCCAGCTGTG
>NZ_FR895110.1:69870-72140 GCF_000434655.1 Clostridium sp. CAG:43
CGCCGCTGTCCAGCTGTGGATCGCGAACTGTCCCCACTCTCTCGCCGCGTCCTCCAGGCGCTCTGAAAGGATTCCCGTTCCCTTCACAATCACAACTGCTACAATCATCCACGCATACGTCGGTACAATCGAAATAAAATGATGGCAGAGCGCCCCCAGTTCATAAAATGCCATTGAAATGATAAGCCCCGTACATAAGAGTGCGAAGGTCGGTTTCATCGGAGGCTGTTTCTTCACTTCGTGACCGTCATTGACAAGGCAGCCATTTCCGGTCAGGGATGGCTTTCGCTCGGCGATATTATTGGCTAAACCGCCAAAAATGATCGCCACACAATTTCCCAGCACCGTCGCCGGTGCGATCCGCGTCAGGATCTGTCCGGCGTCCGTCCCCAGAACCGACGAATACATTGCCGACAAAGGCACTGCTCCCGCCGTCATGCCGCCGCTCGTCATCGGAATACCGATATACAGGATGCCTTCCAGAAAACTATCCCCCATCACCATACCGAGCAGACCTGAAAGTATCACGCCGACTGCCAGCGATATGACAGCTGTCGGAAGCAGTTTCACCGTTGCGCGGATCAGAAGCCCACGGTCGATATTGAAAAGACTTCCTGTGATCAGCGCTGAGATATAGAAGACCAGAAATCCTTCTTTGTTGACAAAATTGTCCAGGATCTCATGCGTCTGCTCCGGAATCAGCCCCAGCGCCTGGATGACCGCCGCCCCCAGAATACAGATGACCGAGCCGCCCAGGTACGTTTTCACAACCGGTGTATGATTTCCTAAAAAATTGAGTCCCTCGCCCAGCACCATCAGCGCAATCATGCCGCCGACCAAGCCTGCCGGAAGACAGTCCATATACATACAGACCACCACCAGCGCCAAGATGCCTAGATACAGAGGGATGGAAAAACCAGCGATCGTATTAGCTTTGCCAGATATTTCTTTCCTCTCTTGCTGCATTTTTCATTTCACCTCTGAGTATTAATTTCTTCCACAACACTTCTTATATTTCTTCCCAGATCCGCAAGGACACGGATCATTCGGATAAATCTTCTCCACCTTTTTCGCGGTTACCGATGCTGGCTGGGACATTTCCGGCACCATCGCCGGCATACCGCCGATCATACCTCTCTCACTTAATTCCCACGGTTTATTTCCGCGGTTTTCTTTTGTTCTCGTATTGTTAAACGCATCCATGAGAAGTCTTAAAAATTCGCCCATCTGCTGCTCGCTCTGGAAGACAACCCCTTCTTCATGCATCTTATTCATCAGTTCTGCCGGTGATTTTCCTTCATAACTGCTGGTCCACGTCTCAAAGCTCCATCTAGCCGCTTTCTCATACGACACATCCAATTTTTTTATGAAATAGGACTCCAGCTCCTTATAAGCCAGTACCCCTGCCTCATACCCTTTCTGACAGATTTCATCCAACTGCTGTGCAGACGGAATATAGAATTTTTTATTCTGCTGCTGTTTCAACAAAGCAGTGAGTCCATCACCCTCAAAAACTGGAAGATGTACATACAAGCCCCTCTCGGAATAAAGCGGATTCTCTTTCGGCAGGTCCTGCATTCCCAGTTTCTCCATCGGGAAAATGCAGGATTCTGTGATGTCCTCCGGCATTTCCTCCAGCATCCCGATCATTTCTTCGATCGTGCCTTTCACCTTCAATTTGTACAGTTCATACAAAATTTCCAGCGGCGCAATCTCATAATAATCGATAAAGAAGCTGATACACTTCATCAGCCAGCCTTTTTTGCTCTGAACTGCCCGGAATGCTTCATCGTCAATCCCGCTAAAACCCTGTGCAATCTCTTCAAAGACAGTAAAGCAGTCACTCACTTCCTCAAAACTTCCAAGTACGTATTTATATAACTGCATTCCATCCATAATCTCTTCTGCAGAAATTTTCTGTGGCTCGGTACAGGCTTTGCAAAAAAGCACCATCTGCTCTTTCGTCAGGCATGAAAGTCTGCCCCGGAGTGCCTCTTCCGTCGTTAAATATTCTACAATTCGGTCAATCAGGTCATCCTTTTTAAGCCGGGAACAGTTCTTTAACTCGTAGCTTCTTGCTTCGTTTAATAAGTCTTCTTTGGTCCATTCTTTTAAATATTCTCTTAATAACATACCATTTCCTTTTCTCATCTTACATCGTTTCATGCTTCTCTTCATATTTTTTTATTATACTTTTAAATGCACATGGATTGCAAGATATATCGTTACATATTCTGTGGATGCTTCGTTACTGGGCACGTATGCGTGAA
>NZ_FR895111.1:0-111 GCF_000434655.1 Clostridium sp. CAG:43
CCATGCCAGCACTGCCAGCTTTCTTTTATCCCAGCGCCACATCCAGAATCATCATCAGCACAAATCCAACCGCAAATCCGATCGTTCCCATATCGGAATGACTGCCCTGCG
>NZ_FR895111.1:147-13778 GCF_000434655.1 Clostridium sp. CAG:43
TCCTCCACAACCACGTAAATCATCGCCCCTGCTGCAAGCGCCAGGAGAACCGGCAGAACCGGTTCCAGATAGCGGTACGCGGCGATCGTCGCAAGCGCCCCGATCGGCTCGACGATACCGGAGAGTGTTCCCATCGCAAATGCCTTTTTCCGGCTCATCCCCGACTCACTCCGAAGCGGCAGGGAAATGATCGCTCCCTCCGGGAAGTTCTGAATTGCAATTCCAAGTGAAAGTGCCAGCGCCGCTGCAAGCGTGATGCCGCTCTTTTCTGCTAAGAATCCGGCAAACACCACTCCGACTGCCATGCCCTCCGGGATATTGTGAAGTGTGACCGCCAGAACCAGCATCGTTGTCTTCTTGAGCCCGCACATATGTCCCTCCGGCTCATCACTTCCCAGATGCAGATGCGGAATCAGGCGATCCAGCAAAAGCAGCATCAGAATACCCACCATAAACCCAATAGATGCCGGCAGAAATGCCAGACGCCCCATCGCTTCGCACATATTCATCGATGGAATTAAAAGTGACCAGACCGACGCCGCCACCATCACCCCCGATGCAAACCCCAAAAGCGTTTTCTGGATGATCGGCTTTAACTCATTTTTCAAAAAAAAGACGCAAGCTGCTCCCGCCGTCGTACCGGCAAACGGAATCAAAACCCCAAGTAGCGTATTATGATCCATATTCATTCCCTTCTCTTTCTTTTTTAACATCTGAGCGGTTCTTTTCCCGGAACCTTGTTTTTTTCCTTCTATTTCTCTTTGAGGTACCGGTTTGATCAAAGAAGTCATCTCAAGTTCCTCTGATTGAATATTCCTATTGTAGCATATGCACCTTTCTTTTGCACGGTTCCTTTTTATCATTAAGCCGATTTCATCCGCCAATCCCGGCTCAAATCCGATTCAAACAACCCTCTGTTTCGGCACCGGCATTCTTTCATATATTTCGTTTACAAACGTTTTTTCACAAAACAAAAAAGAACCAGAAACCAGGCTGTCCCTAATTTCCAGTTCTCTTTTCATTCTTTGAATACAATGATTTATCGCTTTTTAATTTATTTCTGCTCAGAATTCTGTTTGATAAACTCATGAACATCGTTTACGCTTAAATTGCTCTCTTCGATCGCATCCAGTAATTCGCTTAATTCAGCTTTACGGATCTCAGCCGCTAATTCCTTTTTCTCTGCTTTCAGAGCTTTAACGGTTTCTTCTAATTTAGCCAGCTTCTCTTCTACCGCTGCCAGCTTCTCTTTGTTTACTTCTAATGCAGAACGTTTTGGTCCTCTCGGCATAATACATACCCCTTTCGTTTTCTTTGAGAATAGCACAAATCTCTTATTTGTGCAATATCGAACTTCCTTTTTTGAATGTCTTTCTCTCTGGACAAATTTCTTTTACTTTATTATAATATCAGGTTGTATCCAAACGCAAGAAAAAAAGGAGTTTGTATGAGTAATTCCAATACACAGAACGATTTCTCCAAAGGAAGTATCGTTAAAAATATCATGAATCTCGCAATCCCGATGACGCTGGCGCAGCTTATCAATGTCCTGTACAACATCGTCGACCGCATCTATATCGGGCGCATTCCCGATCACGCCACTCTATCTTTGACCGGCATCGGGCTTTCACTGCCAATCATCACGCTCGTCATCGCATTTGCCAACCTGTTTGGCATGGGCGGTGCTCCGCTCTGCTCGATCGAACGCGGGCGCGGGGATATCAAAGAAGCCGAGGCAATCATGGGAAATTCCTTCTCCATGATGCTTATTTCCGGTGTGCTTCTGACCGTGCTCTGCCTGATATTCCGCAAACCAATGCTGTATCTGTTCGGCGCCAGCGACGCTACTTATCCATATGCGGATGCCTACATTACGATCTATCTGCTCGGCAGCCTGTTCGTGATGGTCGGGCTTGGCATGAACTCGTTCATCAATTCACAGGGCTTCGGGCGCATCGGCATGATGACCGTCCTTTTAGGCGCTGCCGCCAATATCCTGCTCGACCCGATTTTTATCTTTGTGCTTCACATGGGAATCCGCGGCGCGGCGCTCGCCACCATCCTGTCGCAGCTTCTCTCCGCTATCTGGATTCTGCGGTTTTTAACCAGTGACAAAACAATTCTGAAACTGAAATGTTCTTCCATGCGTCTTTCCGCACGGAGAGTCCGGAAAATCGTCGGTCTCGGTCTGTCCGGTTTTACGATGGCGATCACCAACTGCACCGTCCAGATCATGTGCAATGCAACCTTACAGGTATACGGCGGCGATCTCTACGTCGGCGTTATGACCGTTATCAACTCCATCCGTGAAATTGCAACGCTTCCGGTAACCGGCGTCACCCACAGCGCCCAACCGGTGCTCGGTTTCAATTATGGAGCAAAAGAATACGGACGCGTTAAAAAGGCGATCGTGTTTACCTCTTTTATTGCAATTTTATATACAACCGGTATCTGGCTGATCGTCGATGGTTTCCCGGCATTCTTTATCCGCATTTTTAACCAGGATGCCGAACTCATCGCAGCAGGTATTCCGGCGATCCGCTTATACTTTTTCGGATTCTTTATGATGTCGCTCCAATTCTCCGGACAGTCGATTTTCGTCGGTCTGGGCAAATCCAAAAAAGCGATCTTTTTCTCTATTTTCCGAAAAGTAATCATCGTCGTTCCGCTGACAATCCTGCTGCCAGGTATGTTCGGAATGGGCACCAACGGCGTATTCGCCGCCGAACCGATTTCCAACTTTGTCGGCGGAATTGCCTGCTTTGGAACGATGCTTTTGACGATTTGGAGAGAATTGACGAGATTGCAGAAAGGGAAGGATTCTTAAAGATAGAGAGGTTATTTATTTAACTGAAAATGGCTAAAAGTTTATGGGACGGACTTTTAGCCATTGCTGTATATAACGATAATTTTTACTATGTCAAAAATATACATTAATTTTTTCCATATGTTTCAATTCGACACGTATGTTCCTTCCTTACCTTATCATAATTAATTCCAACCAATAAAATATTTCCCATATAATTTAAAATCGATTCTGGATAGTTCTTTTCTTTGATTTGCTGCAGCGCAGTCTGTGCATTCTGATTCCATTTAAGTTCAATTACCAGCGCCGGATAATCATTCTTGTACTCTGGTTTTGGTATAAATACAAAATCCGCAAATCCACGTCCTGTCGGTAGTTCCCGAACTGGTTTAAAATAATATTGCATCGAACTCAGATAAGCAATCGCGAGAACACTGCTCAAAGAATTTTCATTATGATATTGAATAACAGATACATATTCATCATGAATCTTCCCGAGCTGTGATGCTACTACTTCCTCGTCCAAATCCAATGTTGCATCCAACAACCTCTCCGACTCTTGCTGAAACAGAAACATCTCATTCCAGCGTTTACTTTCTACCGCCTTAGTCAACTCCTGCCGAATTTCTTCATTCGGAACAAACGCCATCTTTTTCGCCTGATCATAGCCTAAATACCCCAAATGAATCATATATGTCAGCACATCGTCTTTACTCTGAATATTCGAAATATCATTTCCAAATGTTGATGTATCTACCTTCACTTCAACTCCAGACAGCATTTCGATAATTGCCGTTTTCAGTCCGTCATAATCCATATTAATGAGCGGCACAATCGCCTCATAAGACGCGGTTTCCGACCAATAGCTCTTAAATTCACCATCTAGCATGACACTCACAACTGCTTTGGGATTATAAACCTGACAATTTCTTAGAACATATCCATCATACCACGCCTTTACCTTATCAAATTCCACCTGATAGCGTTCTGAAAGTTCTTTCACCTCCGCCTCCGTAAATCCAATATACGGAGACAAGCGACCCGCGCTCAACATCGTAAATTCGTCAAAATTGTTCAGTGCCGACTGGGTTTTCTCTTTTTTAATAGGAAGAATGCCCGTCAAATAAGCAAGTTGAATATACTTGGTCGGTTCCGTTCCCTTAAACAATCCCCTCAGGAAACTTATATATTCATCCTGAATTTTCGAATTCGCCGCCATATCACGAATCAGAACATCCCACTCATCAATAATTACAACAAACTTATTCTTCGTTGCATTACAAATAAATGACAGTGCTTCTGGAAGCGAACACGTGTCACTCGGTATTGCTTCTGAATAGTATTTTCTTAATTCCTCAATCGTTTTCTCTGTAATATACGATACAACCCTGTCGGCACCCCCAGCAGCTCCTATACACCACTGGATATCCCAGTGAATCACATCATATCGGTTTAGATGTTCCTTGAAATCCGGGCTCTGACTAATTTCAAGTCCAGAAAACATATTCCCTGAATCGCAGCCCTTACTGTAATACGCTGTCAGCATATCCGCCGTAATCGACTTTCCGAACCTTCTGGGACGGCTATTGCAAATATATCCCTGCAATGTATTCATCACCTTATTGGTATACGTCAACAAACCTGTTTTATCAATATAGATTTCCGAATTCAACGCAACTTGAAACGCTGAATTATCCGAATTCACAAAAATCCCCATATTGACACACTCCTTTCGAAGTTGTTGCTTTGCCTGTTCATAATATTAATCATATTTATATGATTAATATTAACATTTGATAGTTTGAATGGCAAGATCATCATTCAAAACGTTCCTCTACTTCTCAGCCATCCGAATCAGCAACTCCAATATTTTAATTGCCATCTCTTCTTCCCGCATCCAGCCATTATAAACATCCTTCATGTCCTTCAAAATTATGCTTTCATCCGCCACCTCATAAAAGCGTGTATTTACTTTTTCTATGACAGCTTCATCCGGCACATCCTCTTCCATAAAATACATACTCTCTCCATAAATTCCCTTCCTTTTACCACCCATAACATCCCCTAATACCACACTTCCAAAATTTTCCATTCTGCAAGGCGGCAGTTTGAATTCCTCTAAAACAGAATCAAGAATTCTCTTCACTTCATCCGACGCCCCTTTTCGTTTCGTTAAATAACCATCCAGCGCACCAAACAGGCGTTCCATTTGTCTCTTCAACTCCGCTGGGATCTGAAGATAACGGCTGTCCAATTCTATCTTCCGCCATTCAGCATACTGTGGATGCGGTTTCATCGTCTGATGCCCCGTCCTGAATTCAATAAGAGAAGGATATGGATTTTCTTTCAATATGTTTTTATGGATGTTTACAAGTTCATCATAAAGCGGTCGATAAATTTCCTGCGCTCTTTTCCTATTCAATTCTTCTTTTCGCTGCTGTGTGTTGACCCATATAGATCCAAGCAATGAAAAAACAGCACCGATAACTGCTCCAAGCAATGTTCCGATTATACCTAATAGGGTTTGAGAATCTGCTCGCGTGAAAAGATTCACTTGTCTTAACAATGTCACAAACGTAAACAGAACAAGAATGACTCCACATATATAGATGCAGATTTTGAATTTACTGAAATAATATTTTAGCTTTAAAAATATCATAAATCCTCACTTCTTTTTGCAAAGATTTTTCTTGTATTGTATCATTTCAAAAAAGAATTTGCAAAGATTTACCCAATCTATTTTTCAACTTCTTTTCTTCTTGCATCCTCCCCTTACATATACTATTCTATGAAAATAGCAATTCCAGCAAAGCGGTCACTTTATAAAAAAGAACGGCTGAGTTTTTACTCCTCAGTCGCTCTTTCATCCACACACATTTCCCGTCCGCTCATCCCCGCCATCACAATCACAAACCAGAAAAACGGCTGACGGCAATTCATCAGCGTAAAACTTTCCGCCAACAGCGCCAGCACCGCCGCGCGCTGTGCCCGATCACATCGAATCACATTTCGTACAATCCAATATACAAGCACCGCCGCCGGAATGATACCATACGAAAACCAGACATCAAAAAAGCTCGAATGAATCTCATTCACATGAAATACATCAAACACGCCCGGGCTCAGAAGCTTTTCAAACCCATCATATGGAATAAACCGCTCAAAAAAGCCCTCTCCTGCCCCATATAATAAATACTGCGGTTCCAATACCAAGCGTTCTGCACTTCGATCGTAAAGCAAATCATAAAGATTGCCATTTGCCAGTTTCCAGAGTTTCTGCTGAATCCGCGAAAAAAGCGTGTAGCTCGTCTGGGAAACATCAAAATCAGCCCCCGGCAGGATCCTATATACCCCGACAGCCAGCAGCACCACAAAAACCGCGCCGCCTATCCACCACAGCTTTTTCCGCTTCGAATGGCAGCATCTGTCCCAGAAAATCTGTCCGATAAGCACACAAAAGAATACAAGCAGACCGACAAACATCCCCGTTGATTTTGCCTTTCCTATCAAAAACACTCCCAACAGAAACATTCCCCAGAAGCCGATACGTGTTTTTGCCGTATAAATCGCTTTCCGCCGATACCCCATAAAAAGTACCAGCATCATGGTAAAAATAAAAAATGCAAACTGATTCGGATCATTGAAAGTTCCCATAAACCGGGCACCGCCCCAGGATTCATGGAAATAACGCCCATGTCCAGAGAATAAAACAAGCAGCTGGAATACCATATTGATACGGCAAATCCAGCACAAGCCCCGCATAAAATCTTCCGAATACAATGTCCTGAACATCCATATCAGACACGCGGAATAAATCCAATACATCGTATGCAACGGGAACTCCCGATTGGAAGTCCGGATAAAATAGATTCCATTAATGATAGCAGCAAAGATGAGAAAAAAAACCCACGGAAGATCCTCCCGGTAAAATAATTTTGTCCGGTTCTTCCATGTTTCATAAAATGTCATCACACAGGCAGCCGCAAAAAACAGATCTGCAATCCCAATACTGCCGCTTGGGAACAGATAAAATTGTTTCAAAAAAACAGCTATGTAAAACAACCAACTTGCCACAATCTACTTCTTCCCTTTCGTAACAATTCTGCTTCTTTAATTATATCCATAAATTTTCTGGATAACATCCAGCCGTTATCATCCGGCTAAAACTTTCCTGCGCTGGCTCAATGTCTTCCTTATAAGTAATTCCAATCCATTTATCCGATGTAGAAAGCACCTTAACCGAAGCCGCTTCTTTTTCCAGCAATTCCGCTACGATATTCGGAAGGAGATATTCCTTTTTCTCTGGATACTCACCTAGTTGATCTAGAAATCTAGGAAAACCTTCCCTAATATATTGTAAAAAATCCGGATATCCCGCCCACATATTCATCGAAACCATCGTGTCTGGTGTAATCCAGCCTTCTACTTCTGCATTATCGCACCGAATCTTGCCGTCTATCTTCTGAATCCCGGTTGTCTCAATTACCTTTACAAGATAACCTGTTTCACCTGCCACACAGACACCTCTAGTAACGGCGCCATTCTCACTCAAAGTATTTTTCAGAGAAAATCCCGCCATCGCCAGAGGTATTTTCCCGTCCTCGTGCTCTCCCGAAATCAGGAAATCATGCAGCTTGACAAATGCTTCCTTTCCATAATAGTCATCTGCATTGATAATCACAAACGGCTCTTTCACGATATCCTTACAAGCCAGGATCGCCTGTCCTGTACCCCAAGGTTTCACACGCCCCACTGGGACTTCATATCCTTCTGGCAGATCCTCCAACTCCTGATAAACATACTCGACCGGCATGACCTTAGACAATCGGTTCCCGATCACTTCTTTGAATTCTTTCTCAATCGCCTTGCGAATTACAAAGACAACCTTTGTGAATCCTGCTTCTTTCGCATCATAAATTGAAAAATCCATGATAATCTCCCCGTTGGGAGCCATTTTCGCAAGCTGCTTGATACCGGTTCCGAAGCGGGAACCAATGCCAGCGGCCATGATGATGAGGGTCGTGTTCATTTTTTATCCTCCGTAGCATAAAGATTAATTCACTTTTTTTACTGTTTCCTTATTTGATTCAGAAATAATATAATGCGGTCTATGCTTTGCTTCATTATAAGTCTTTGCTATGTATTGCCCCATAATACCAATACTAAAAAGCTGTATTGCTCCAATAAAAATAATTGCACACATAGTAGATGCCCATCCTGCAACTGGATCTCCAAAGCACACCCTTCTAATTATAATGATAAGCATCATAATAAATGCTATAAATGTCATTCCAATTCCACTCCACGATGCAATACTAAGAGGCACTTCCGAAAAATTAATAATTCCATCAATAGCATACTTAAATAATTTCCAAAAATTCCATTTCGTTTCACCCGCTACACGCTCAACATTTTTATAAGGTAACCAATATGTTTTAAATCCAATCCATCCAAAAATACCTTTTGAAAATCGATTATACTCTCCCATCGATACGATTGCACTCACCATTTCCCGTTTCATCAACCGAAAATCTCTTGCTCCATCTACAATATCTGCATCAGAAATTTTATTAATAAGCTGATAAAATTTTCTAGCAAACCACGAACGTATTGGCGGTTCTCCTTCACGGTTTTCTCGACGTGTCGCAACACTATCGTATTTGCCAGACTCTAATATTTTTATCATCTCAGGCAATAGTGATGGGGGATCCTGCATATCCGCATCCATAACTGCTACATAATCTGCATCTGCATTGCAAAAACCCGCATACATTGCAGCTTCTTTTCCAAAATTTCTTGAAAAAGAAATATATGTAACATTGTCATTCTCAGCTGAAATTTTTTTTTAAATTGAAAGTGTTCTATCTTTTGAACCATCATTTATAAAAATCAGTTCATATTGACAGGACATCTTTTTTACGATTTTCATCATTTCCTCATAAAAAACTGGAAGTGATTCTTGCTCATTATAACATGGTACAATCAAAGATACTTTCATATTTTCCTCCAGTAAAATGAATTCATCAAAAAGTAATGCATCGTTTTTGCAACATTCCTAAATGAGAGCATCAACGTTCAGGATTAATCATCATTTTATAGTCCATGTTCTATTAAATGTTCAAAAATCCTATCCTTATTCTTACTAATATTTCTTTTTATAGAATCTGAAATCCATAATATTGTATTAGAAATAATAAAACTACATATAAATAAAGCTATAAGTTTTTCATGGTATGTAGCATTTCCAACATTCAATATTTTTCTTTCATAAAACGATTTTACCAGTTCCATACATTGCCAGTGAACAAGATAAATACACGTACTCAATTTTCCCAAATATTTGCATACACTTTCCCATTTTGTAAATTCATTCAAACATGTGATACTTACACAAACAAATAAAATCGGCAATGTTACAAATCCCAAATTTCCATCTACATAGCTATGAATCGTAGGCGTATTATTATATGCAATGAGCCAAATCACTCCATAACCTAGTATGGCAATAAGGTCACATACATATATAACATATTTTTTTATCTCATAGTTTTTCAATTTTTCTACAAAATAAAAAACCAATGTTCCACAAACCACTCCTAAAATAGCTCTCAAATTATCCGTCTTTATGAACCCAGACCCCCCCCCGTTGCGATTGTTCCAAAATTAAATGACATATAACCACTTATCAAAAAAACGCTTAATGGTGCAGCGTAATAAAGATACCAACTTTCTTTGTAACGAATAATCGGGTATATCAACCACTCAGAAAAAAGCATAGCGGAAATATACCACCAAGTTCCATTCACTCCAACAATTGATATACCAGAACTATTCATAAAAGCAAATTCAAATGGCAACTTCAATATATACGTAAATAATGTCCATTTTTCTGGACGTTCATTTATTATTAGTAAATATAGCCATACAGACGAACAGAAAATAAAAGCCATAATAAAATATCCATATAATCCCTTTATTCTCCTAATTATATAATCTCTTATGCTTAATTTATTAGTATATATTGAATTTACAAGCAAATAACCAGATATAACGAAGAAAAACTCAACACCAATAAGAGCATAACCAAAAACCAATTTATCGCCTTCTCCGGCCAAAAAAATCCCATGCGAAAATACAATCAAAATACTAAATATAAATTTCAGTATATCTAATAAACCATTATATTGTCTTCTATATCCATCTACTATCATTTTTTCTACTCTTTCAAAGTATATAAACAATAATTTTCGGTAAAATTCACCCGCAAATAGTTGTTTTGCAAAATATCTTGTATGATATTTGTTTCATTATCTGTCAATATCCATTTTGCCTGTTTTGAAGCAAAGGTATCATAGATTGCACCTTTCGTTTCGGGACTAAGATTTCCTTGCCATTCTTGAATAACAAAATATTTATAACAAGGCATTAGATCTTCCAAAAGGTATAATTCCTTAAATTCATTTCCACCATAAACAACAAAACTATTTTTTTCGTTTGAAGGGATCTCATCAAGCAATTTCTCCCATTCTCTATCTGTTTTACTTTTAAAATTTTTTCTATAATCGAAGCTTTCAATCATCAAAGTCCCGTCATTAATGAGAAGTAAGCTTAAAATATTTACGCTAATTAATCCTAATAATACCTCCTCCCACTTTTTATCTAAAAGTAAACCTGTTAAATAATTTATCATAATAGGAATTTGTACAACACATACTAGAGGATATTGCGGAAATGCATCTCCACTTAAATACATAGCTTGCTCCAAAAGTCCCGTCAAAAAATACAATCCCGCTTCATCATATTTCTTTTTCATTAAAGCTATTATAGAAATAATAAAAGCAGATAAAGATAGAATATAAAGCAAAAAGTATAGCTTTACATCGTTTCCAGAAGCCGTTAATAACCAGGATTTTCTTCCCTCTGCATATTCAAAATTATATAATAATGTACCATAAATGCATTCATACAATCCACGTTTTAATGCAAAATATACCACAAATGGAATAATCACAATTCCACTTCCCATTAAACCAGATATAATGTTATTTTTAATATTTGTATATTTTCTCTTGTAGACCAAATATATAAATATAAAAAGTATCCCTGCACAAATCGGTATAAAATTTGTAATTCTGGTCGTCAAACAAATTCCAAAAGTTACCCCATATAGCCCTCCCGCTATAATGCAATGTTCACTGTTATTTTTCCTCTCTTTCCAATATTTAATAATTTCATAAAAAGACCAACTAATGAATGGAATGCAATATTCCTCAACAGTATTTCCATCTCCGTAATTGCGTTTCATTATAATAAGGGTAATAATAACCACCATAAATCCATATACCTTATTTTCATAAAACAACTGACTAATTTTATAAAATGCAATTAACGAAAAAAACAAAAAGAAACACTGAATAAAAGCCACACCATATTTTTGTCCATTTGCCAACCAAAAACCCAACATATCAATCCAAAAGATAAACGGTCCTTTATGATCAAACAAATCAATATATGGCACCTTTCCTAAATACCATGCTTTACCTATTGTTAAAAATTGTGCTGAATCTCCACCATAATAATATGGGAACAATGGAGATGTGCTGTAAGAAAAAAGCAGTACATACAACATTGAAAGACACATAATCAAAATTATTTCTGTTTTTTTTATTTTTCTGTTCATAATTATCCGTTCAGTAATACTTCCGATTCCTTTCCTAAAAGTTTATATTATCTTTTTATATACTTCTGCATTCTCTTTGCCAATATATTTTGCTACAAGTTCATATGTTTCTTTCTTATTTTTTATTCTATTTAAGTCTTTCTTTGCTCGTTCCTTATATATTTTTACAAATTCTGCCTTTATCTTATTCAATGCATATAAATGCGTCTGAACTTTGCTAACCTGCAAACAATCATTGAGAATTTGATTTTTTTGGCTCACAATAGATTCTTCCAGATGATCGAATATATCAAAATGCACATACAATCTTTCATCATCCACTGCAACATCCTGTCCGGGGCGCGACAATCTGTAATAGTATAAATATTCATCAATTGCTATTACAGATTTGGCCGCAGCAAAGACCTCAATTTTAAATGGAAGATCATCAAATCGTCTTAAATCCGTATAAAAATGTATTTTATTCTTCTCTAAGAAACTCTTTTTATAAATTCCTCTCCAAATAGCCACCCGACAATGCATAATCAAATTCCATATTTTCCTTTGATCCGTTGTTCCATCACAATACGGCCATCCTAATGCATCCTTTACCCTCTTTGTTGTTTTTGTATTTTCATAAAATTCATTATAGCCACAATAGCTCACATCATAAGAGCCGATCATTGCTGCGCGAAGCAATTTTCGAAACATACTCTCATCTATGAAATCATCTGGATCTACAAATCCAACATACTGTCCCTTAGCTTTTTCAAGACCAAATTCTCGTGCTGAAGCACATCCTCCATTTTCTTTATCTAGTAACTTAATTCGTGAGTCTTTCTTTCCCCATTCCAAAACAATATCTCTTGAATTATCTGGAGAACCATCATTTACAAATAAAAATTCTACATACGGAGCCTTCCATGTTGTTACACTTCTTATACATTCATCTAAATATGCAGCAACATTGTACATAGGAAAAATCACACTCAATTCTATTTGAGATTCTTCTTTTCTATTCCATACTAACATTTTTGGTTCTTTATTCTTTCGAATTGTCTTTATCATGATCGTTGATGTAATTTCTTTAAACATCTCCCATGTATTAAAAGCGCCCGTATAGCCTTCTAAAACCTCTGCAAATAAATAGTTTGGCTTCCATATTAATGCTGTTATTAATTCTTTAGGCATTATATTTGTTGTATATAACGCCCACTTCTGCTTTTTACCTTTAAATTCATTTTGATTTACATAAGCAACTTTACTACAATATTCTTCATTATATTTTTCTATTTCTGTTTCACATTTCTTTACAATCTCATTTCCAAACTCCTGATCAAATTTTCCAATAATTATAAAATCATCAACATATATATTGTTTAAAATTTCCACAATCGTTCTATATTCGGACGTTTTATTTATCCAATATACAACTGTTTGTATTTCTGTATTTTTATTTAAAAAGCATATAGCTTCATTCATTATATTTTCCCCTTTGTTTCAAACTATTAAATCTGTTAATTATTTAAAAAGATATTTTTTTAAGGACCATTTTATTGTATATATCAATCCATGATCTTGAATACATTTTAATCCACCATAAATAAGACCTTTTTTCTTTTCTCCATATTCTCCAAGTATTTTTTCTCTTTCGTCATAATCCCTTAAGAGCAAATATTTTTCATTTTTGACTATTTCGAATAATTTACTTTCCAGATTTTTTTTATTTGAAATATTATTTAAGTAAAATTCAGTATCTTTCTTATCTAACTCTGAAAATAATCCATGAAGTCCATCCAACAACGGAGCAATATATTCTAAATTAGTAACATTGATACTCCATAACGAATAATTCAAAATTAATCCAACTACATAAGCACGCTCCGTTTCATTAAAATCATTTTTGTTTTGGACATCTAACAACTGTTGAAATATCGGAATCATATCCAATCTGGATTTCCCACCGCCTGCTGTTATTTGTCCCCCTTGATTTATACGATAAAAGAATCCTACTTCCGGCAACGCCATGCATGTATTTGCTCGATTCAACAAATAAAAGTGCCCTGGTATATCTTCCCACTTTAATTTTTCTGGAAATTCAAATTTATTTTCTTTAAGAAAATTTGTACTATAAATTTTTCTACAAGCATTTACTTCCAACGCATA
>NZ_FR895112.1:0-29069 GCF_000434655.1 Clostridium sp. CAG:43
CAAACCATTTCTATGACGGAACTGTATGATACCGTCTATCCGCCGAGAACGCCGGTTGTAGATGGATTCCTCTATGGAGGGACTTACTTTTTTGTGGGTGCGCCGAAAGTTGGAAAATCGTTCTTTATGGGGCAGCTTGCCTATCATGTGGCAATGGGGCTTCCCCTGTGGGATTATCCCGTCCGAAAGGGGACGGTGCTATATCTGGCACTGGAAGATGATTACGCAAGACTTCAGCGGCGGCTCTCCGGTATGTTCGGTGTGGAATGTGCGGATAACCTGTACTTTGCGACACAGGCAAAAACCTTGAATGAGGGCTTAGACAGGCAATTAGAGGAATTTCTGAAAGAGCATACAGACGCAAGGCTGATTATCATTGACACGCTCCAGAAAGTGCGTGAGGTTGGAGGGGACAGGTACAGCTATTCCAGCGATTACGAGATTGTGACAAAGTTAAAATCGTTCAGCGACAAATACGGTATCTGCCTGCTGGTGGTTCATCACACACGCAAGCTGGAATCCGAGGACAGCTTTGATATGATTTCCGGCACAAACGGACTGCTTGGAGCGGCAGACGGAGCGTTTATTGTGCACAAGAAAAAGCGCACTGACAACGAGGCGGTCATGGATATAGTGGGGCGTGATCAGCCGGATCAGGAACTGACCATAGAGTTTGACCGGGAGCGTTGCGTCTGGAAATTCAAAAAGGCAGAAACGGAACTGTGGAAACAACCGCCGAATCCTATGCTGGAAGCAATCAACAATTTCCTGACACAGGATAAGCCGGAATGGGAGGGGACGGCAACAGAACTTGTGAGCCAGTTGCCGGATATGCAGATACAGGCAAACGTGCTTTCCAGAAAGCTGAATGTAGTCAATAGCCAGCTGCTTAATGACTATGGAATTTTCTATGACAATAAGCGGGGGCACGAAAGGAAGATTATTCTGAAACGGCTTGAGCCGAGAGAGTAAAAGCGACGATATGCGTCGGTTGCGACGGTATTTTTTACAGTGGGCTGGTATAGAAAATATCGACGCTATCGACGCAAACCGACGCAGAAAGGATTTTTTATGAAGAATGTGCAAATTTCTTATGAATTGTTTGTATCGTTGCTCCGCTATCATCTAATGGAAGATAATGATTGTCTGAATGAAATCCGGCAGGGATTGGAGCAGAAATTGGATTCGCTGGTGCGCCATGAATTATATGCGAAATATAAGACTGCGTCCACACAGGAAGAACGGGAAAAAGCCAGACGAGAATATCTGGAAAAACGTGGAGTGCCGGACAGCTTCCGCTGGTAGTTTTCCTTTGATGATAACAGACAGGAGCGTGACACGCTCCTGTGGATAGCAGACAACGAGAAAGGTGTGATTTGATGATAATTCAGCCGGACTGGGGAACTCGGAACGTGAACAAATTTTTTTACGAAAGTGAAGCCCGGAGGATTGCCGCATTCAATGAAATCTTTGGAGATGTGGAACTGACTGCGGCAGAAATGCAGACGCTGGTATGGCTTGCTGGGTGGGAGGAATGTACGGTAGAAAACGTACTTTCGGCTATCCGAAAAGCTATGGCGGCGGAAGCAAAGCGGCGGGAACAGCCGTCCCGTCCGTAGGGCGGAAAAGCACTCGGCAGAGCGCAAAGGCAGCTTGTGATGGACGGAACGGCTGTCAAAAGTGCTTTTGCGTTACTTTCGGCGAAAGTAACAAAGCCTATGCGCCGTATCCGGCGCTGATTACCCGGACAGGGAGAAAGGATATTGATTGAAGCGAACGATCAGCTTTATGACAGGAAAAGGCTCTGTCAACCATAACAG
This sequence comes from Clostridium sp. CAG:43, assembly GCF_000434655.1. NCBI lineage: Bacteria > Bacillati > Bacillota > Clostridia > Eubacteriales > Clostridiaceae > Clostridium > Clostridium sp. CAG:43. The sequence goes on from NZ_FR895112.1 coordinate 1,821, forward strand.
CAGAAAATTCCATGCAAAGAATACGGATCCGGAGCGAAGTTGTCTGAATGTGGAATACTGCAACGAAAATGTTAAAGACGTATATCACGAATTGTTTGATGAAGCACTCACCCGGTACAATGAGAAGCAGACCAGAAGTGACCGCCGGATTGACGATTATTATGAGAAAATTCGTTCCGGCAAGCAGGAAAAGCCATTCCATGAAATCATTGTGCAGATAGGCGATAAGGACAATATGGGGGCGAAAACAGAGGACGGACAGCTTGCGGCAAAGGTGCTTGATGAATATATGCAAGGTTTCCGGCAGCGCAATCCCACTTTAAGAGTATTTGCTGCCTATCTTCACATGGACGAAGCAACGCCCCACTTGCATATAGATTTTATACCGTATACGACAGGAAGCAAGCGAGGGCTTGATACAAGAGTTTCTCTGAAACAGGCGTTATCTGCTCTCGGATTTAAAGGCGGAACAAGACGGGAAACGGAATTAAATCAGTGGGTGGCTTATGAGAAAGAACAGCTTGCCGCTGTCATGCTGGAACATGGAATTGAGTGGGAGAAGAAAGGCACACATGAGAAGCATTTATCTGTCTTGGATTTTGAGAAAAAGGAACGGGCAAAGGAAGTCGCAGAATTGGAAGCGAGAAAAGTGGAATTACAGGAAGAAAACGCTACTTTTCAAGAAATCAACGAAGATTTGCATGAACAGTTGTTACAGGTTGATGATGAGATTCGTTCCTTACAGGAAGATTTACAGGAGTCCCGGCAGGAAGCAGAGAAAGCGCAGAAACAGGCGGACAAATACCAGAAGCGCATGAATGAACTTGCTCCTATGGTTAAGAACATGGAGAAGCTGGCGGCGGATTTTTCTGCAGACCCGGAGCAGACGCTTCCAGAAGCAGCAGTTATGGAATCTGCAAAGTCGTATCGGGAAAAGAAAGCAAAGCCGTTGGTAAAGAAAATCGTACAAGTCATGCGCTCTGTTTATTCGGCGTATCTGGATATTTCAAATAAGTTTACAAAGCTGCAAGCGGCATATAACAGGGAACGGAGCGGAAACGAGCGGCTGACAAGCAGACTGGAAGAAGTCTTGGAGGAAAATCGGGAGCTGCGGATAGTGGCGGTGGATTTCGGGCGTATAAAGGCGGTGGTCGGCTCTGAACAGGTAAACGCTGTGATTAACCGGGCAAAGCAACAGGAACAGATAGAAGGCGAGCAGAAACGGGCTGCAAGGAGAAAACACAATCGGGAAGCCCGCTGACAGGCGGAGGGCTGCTTAAAGCCCTCTTAGCTGCCATGAAGCGAATCTCCGCCAGTTAGTCAAGAGCGGCGTAGCCGTGAAGTTTACTCCTGACTGGCTGGTAGGAAATTAAAAAAGAATATATGTTCGATGGATTTTGCTTGATTTTGAGTTGGTTTGATAGTATAATAAGGGAAAAATCAGGTATAAAATATTTCCCAGGAGTGATGTGAATGAAACAGGTACATTTAAGGGTTGATGATGAGTTATATAATGAATTGAACGCATATTCTGTGATGATGGAACAGACAATGCAGGACTGTGTGAGAGAGGCAGTTGCGTATTATGTTACTGATATGAGAAGAAAGCAGCAAGCAGTGAAAGACCGTCAGTTTACATTTATTGATTTGTTTGCCGGAATAGGTGGAATGCGAATTGCTTTTGAGAGGGCCGGCGGGCATTGTGTTTATTCCAATGAGTGGAATAAATACAGTCAGCAGACATATTTTGCTAATTTTGGAGAACAGCCGGAGGGAGATATTACGCAGGTGCCAGCTTCGTCTATACCAGATCACGATATTCTGGTAGCCGGATTTCCCTGTCAGCCATTTTCCATTGCGGGTGTTTCCAAAAAGAACAGTCTTGGCAGAGCGACAGGATTTGAGGATAAAACACAGGGAACACTTTTCTTTGATGTTTGCAGGATATTAAAAGAAAAAAGACCAAAAGCCTTTATGCTGGAGAATGTAAAAAATCTGTGCAGCCATGATAAGGGCAGAACATTTAAAGTGATATTGGAATCATTGGAAGAATTGGACTATAGTGTGTTCTATTCTGTACTGGACGGACAGAATTATGTGCCGCAGCACAGGGAACGTATTCTTATTGTGGGATTTGACCGTCAGAAGTATGGGAAAAATGTACAGTTTGATTTTAAACTGACACCTAAATTTCCAAAACCTGTTATGCGGGATATTCTGGATGAAAATGTTGATGCGAAATATACATTGTCAGATAAACTCTGGACATATCTTCAAAATTATTCAGCAAAGCACAGAGCTGCAGGAAATGGATTTGGATATGGTATTGCTCCATTGGATGGTGTATCAAGAACAATCAGCGCGAGATATTACAAAGACGGTTCGGAAATACTGATTGCACAGGAGGGCAAAAATCCCCGGCGGCTGACACCGCGTGAATGTGCGAGATTACAGGGCTTTCCGGATGATTTCAAAATCCCTGTATCTGATACACAGGCATATAAGCAGTTCGGAAATTCTGTCGTAGTGCCGCTGATGGAAAACGTAGCAAAGCTGATAGTAAAGAAAATGGAAGAAATGGACCTGGCAGAGGGAAAAGAATTACAGAGGATGGTGATTTAGATGATTACAGGATACGCAGGACAGGCGATAAAATCTGTCCTTAACAGTGAAAAAGGATTGTGTAAATTTCTTTCTGCAAATGATACGGGCGCAACAGGCGGTCATCAGTCTGGTATTTTGATTTCAAAATCAGCTGTGGAAATGATGTTCAGCAAACAGGAACTTGAACAGGCGGGAATCCCCAAAAGGACAGTGAAGGTCAGATGGCAGGATGATTTTGAAACAGAAAGCTGTTTTACATACTATGAAAGTAAAAATGAGTTGAGAATCACACGATTTGGAAGAGGATTTCCATTTTTGAAGCCTGAGCAGACAGGAGCGTTATTTGTATTTACACAACAGACGGATTTTGATTATTGCGGATATTTTCTGGAAACGGATGAGGAAATAGAAGAATTTCTTGACACATTTGGAATCAGCCCTACAGAAACGAACAGTCTTATTGATACCGGGAAAATATCGTCAGAAACACAGGAAAAACTGGCAATACAGGAGTTTATCAGCGGACTTGATTTGGATTTCCCGGCATCGGATGTAATGTCAGCGGCGGCAAGAACGATTGAAGAAAAGGCATATGATCATGTGGAATATATTCTCACTAACCCTGATGAAAAAATTATCAGTTGGACAAATATGGAATATACTCTTTTCAGGGCACTGGAATATGCAAGATATGGCGATATAATTACAAAAGGATTTCAGTCGGTGGACGAATTTGTAAGAGTTGCTAATGTAGTGCTGAATCGCAGAAAAAGTCGGGCGGGTAAAAGCCTTGAACATCATTTATCGGCAATATTTGACGGGAATGGTATAGAGTATTCATCGCAGGCCGTTACGGAGGGAAATAAGAAGCCGGATTTTCTGTTTCCCTCACAGGAGGCATATCATGACTATGATTTTTCAACAGATTACATTATTTCTCTGGCAGCAAAAACAACCTGTAAAGACAGGTGGAGGCAGGTGCTGAACGAAGCAGATCGATTGCGGGACAAGCCAAAATATCTGTGTACGCTTCAACAGGGAATATCCGGGGCACAGATGGATGAAATGCAGGCGGAGAATGTTATACTGGTTGTACCGAAACCTTATATAGCGACATATCCAAAGGATCGCAGAGACAGAATATGGACATTGGCCCGGTTTGTTCAGTATGTAAAAACAATAGAGGGCAAATAAGATGGATATAAAAAGCCCGGAGGAACGAAGTAAGAACATGGCGGCTATCCGCTCAAAGAATACAAAACCGGAAGTGTATTTCAGAAAACTGCTTTTTGCGAAGGGATACAGATACAGTCTTAATTCCGGTAAAGTACCCGGACACCCGGACATTTATTTGCGTAAATATAATACTGCTATTTTTGTTCACGGATGTTTCTGGCACAGACATTCTGGCTGTCAATATGCGTATATGCCGAAATCGAGAGTTGAGTTCTGGCAGAAGAAATTTGAAGCGAATGTGAAAAGAGATTATATTGTCAGGATGGAACTGCAAGATAAGGGAATTAAGTGCTTGGTTGTATGGGAGTGTACGGTTAAAAAAATGAAAAGAAATTCAGTGAATTGCGAAAAATATTTAAAAGAAGCTGAAGATTTTTTGGAAAATGATGAGATGTTTTTGGCAATCTAATGTTATAGAGAAGGCAAGAAAAATTTATGTTTTTTATATAGTCCCAAATTCGGAGGGCATAAAAACAGATAAGGAGTAAGACAAAAAATATGAGAAAAATACCAATATTTCTAAGCTATCCTAAACCATTTAATAGTAATCAGAAAATGTTTATAAATAAGATATGCGAATATTTAAGGAATCAGGGATTAGAACCCTGTACGCTAGGTATTACAGATTATGATATGGATGAACCATTGAAAGCAATTAGGCGTTTAATGTTAGAATCAAATGGATTATTAGCGGTCGCATTTCGCAGAAATTATGTGGAAAAAGGAACAGGTAAACCGAAAAGTGATATTGGAGAGAACGAGATAGATATATCAGATAAATGGTTGACAAGCCCTTACTGTCAAATTGAACCAGCAATGGCGTTTCAATTGGGTTTGCCAGTTCTTGTGTTAAGGGAAAAAGGAGTAATAGAAGAGGGGGTATTAGAAAAAGGGGTGTTAGGTACATATATGCCAGAGTTTTCTGTTGAAAAAAATATTGATGAATATTTTAATTCTAATGAATTTCATTCTTTATTAAAAAAATGGGAGGGGTTTGTTAGAGCTGTGGTAGAAAAAAAGGGTAATCCTCCGCAATTATTCTGATATATGGGACGAAAAATACATTTTCCTTTATTGGATTATGATTGTGAAATTATCCGGAATTGACAGAACATATGTTTATTTGATAATATATAAATAAAAACTAAACCGAATTAAAATTAGATAGGAGAAATCAAAAATGATTAATGTTTTTATACCACATCGTTGGAACAATAATGATTATGATGAGATTAGCATGTTATTAGATCGGACAAAATTTAGAGTAAGAGATTATTCTGTCCCAAGTAATTCGCCTTTTGATAGTGTTGATAGAAGATTTAATGTTGATCCTCAGATTCAAAAGCAAATAAAATATGCAAGTGTTGTTGTTTGTTCGAATCGTCCTGCTAATAATAATGGGATGTCTATTGAAGAAATTCGTTTTGCTATAAATATTGGAAAACCAGTTGTTGCTATTAAAATAACTGAAAGTACAAGTAGTGAAATAGCAAAATTAAATCTTCCTGTTATTTCAAAAAGAAGAGATTCACTGGAGTCTTGGATAAAACTTAATGTTTAAAGGGTGTATTGAACAAAAATTTTAAGAAGGTGGTTTAGTTTGGAATTATACAATGATATTAACGATGATGGCAAGGAATTGATTTTAGAACAATATAAATTATATGTTGAAATGGCTGATAAAGTGAGCGAGAGAAGGTTTAATGTAAATACATTTTTTCTGACAGCTAATTCAACTATTTTAACAGTAATTACTATTAAAGGCTTTGATGTTGTAAAGTTTAGTTGGATAATTACTGCTGTAGGTATAGTATTATCGTACACATGGTACTATCTTTTGCAGAGTTACAAGTTACTTAACAGTGGAAAATTTGAAGTGATACATAAAGTTGAACAACATTTGCCATTGAATCTATATGTATTTGAATGGGAAGTACTCGGAGAAGGGAAAGAACGAGCAAAATATTGGCCAATTTCTCATATTGAGAAAATTCTGCCCGTATTGTTTGGCATAATTTATATTATTTTTGAGATAGTGATACTTATTGGAGGCATTGATTAATGAAAATATTTATCTCGCATAAGCAAGAGGATGCGCTTACTGCAAATCAGATAGCAAGTGAGCTAAGAGCGATTCATGTTGATTATTATCTTGATTTGCTTGATCCCTCGGTAACCCAAAGTGGTAGAGAACTTACAAATCACATACGAAGCAATCTTAATAACTGTACAGATATAATAGTTGTTATGTCAGAGATAACCAGATATTCTCAGTGGGTACCATTTGAAGTTGGAATGGCTGCACAAATAGATATGCCAACGGCGACTTTTTTGAAAGATTATGTTTCGTTGCCAGACTTTTTACAATATTGGCCTCGCTTAAAGAAACCGGCAGATATCCAAAAATATGTTTCGACTAGAAATGATGTTGACCAGGAATATCGTGCTTATCGCTCTGTATATGAAACTGCTACTTATCAGAAACGAAAAACAGAGCGGTTTTATGATGTGCTCAAACAACGATTGTAAGTTAAAGGCGTGGCAACATTTTGGCACCAGAAAATCAGCAAACCAGAATAATTGATGTAATTGAAGTAAAAAGAGGCGTGTATTTGCACAGAACTTAAACAAAAACAGTTAATGACAACAAAGGACACGCCGAATAGAAGAAGTATAGGGCTTGATATTAATCCTGAATATATCTAAATGATCAAAGAACGATTAAATGAGCCATTTTTAGGATTCGATAGTATTGATGAAAAGATGTCCTAACGATTTGAATGACGTGCAAATCAGAATTGACTATATCGAAAATCATACAGGATGGTTTAAAAAAAATCATCCAGATGCAATCAGTGAGTTTTGGGAAGAAGTAAAGGAAAAATATCTGGTTAAAATGATTGATACGGGGCAAACATGGATTTTTGATCAATATGGAGTAGCTATATAACAGTAAGATTGTGAAAAGAGGTAAGTAAGACGATGAAAAAAGCGTTAATAGTTGGCTTAAATAATTATCCAGGCTGTAAATTAGAGTGGTGCGATAATGATGCTATTGCTATGAAAGAGTTAATTGAAACTAATGGTGATGGATCACCGAATTTCGATGTCATTTCAATAATTGATAGTTGTACAAAACATAATTTAAGAATTGCCATTGAAAAATTATTTGCTGATGATGCTGATGTGGCGCTTTTGTATTTTTCGGGACATGGTGCAGATTTAGATGGAGGATACCTTTGTACTACAGATTTTTCGGGAACCGATTATGGCGTGAGAATGACAGATGTGTTAGAATGGGCGAATAAATCTCATTGCAAAAATAAAGTTATTATTTTAGATTGTTGTTTTGCAGCTAAGATGGGAACGTCTATATTACTCAATAATAATTCTGTGTTAGGGGAAGGCGTAACAATAATAGCAGCAAGTCAATCATGGCAAACTTCGGCTGAAAATGCCAGTATACAACATGGAGTATTTACGGAATTACTTATTCAAGGATTGAAGGGTGGTGCAGCAGATATTGGAGGAAATATTACTCCGGCAAGTCTATATTCCTTTGTTGACCAATCTTTAGGTGCATGGCAACAACGCCCCGTTTTTAAAACGAATATTTCTCAATTTTTGCCACTGAGGACTATACAAGCGAAAGTGCCAAAATCAATACTTAGAAAATTGAGTTTATATTTTAAAAATCCAACTGAAGAGTATAAATTAAATCCATCATATGAATATACAAATGAACCAGAGATAGAGCATCAAATTATTGAACCTTATGCTAAGGCAGAGAATGTGGCTATATTTAAAGAATTACAATTATTTGAAAGTGTTGGGCTGGTCGAACCTGTTGGGACGGAACATATGTATTTTGCGGCGATGGAAAATAAATCGTGCAAATTAACGGCTTTAGGGTTACATTATTGGAGATTATCTAAGGATAAAAGATTTTAAACTAATTTAATTATGGGAGGAATAGTAATGTCAAAAACATATCATCTTTTTATCAGTCACTCATGGGCATATTCTGATGCTTATGAAAAACTTATCAATTTATTAAATAAAGACACAAATTTCAGTTATACAAATTATTCAGTACCCCAAAATGATCCTATTCATAATGCGGGCACAGATAAGGAATTGTATGCAGCCATAAAAGCACAGATTGCTCCGGCAAGTGTTGTGCTTATTTTGGCAGGAGTTTATTCTACATATAGTAAATGGATAAACAAGGAAATCAAAATAGCAAAAACAGAATTTTGGACACCAAAATCAATTATTGCAATCGAACCATGGGGAGCGGAGAGAACATCTAAAGTAGTTAAAGATGCAGCGGATAAAGTAGTAGGTTGGAATAGCTCTTCGATTATAAATGCGATAAAAGAACTTGGTTGATAAGTAAGGTTAAAATACTTTCAATCATGGCAACATTTTGGCAACAGAAAATCAGCAAGCCAGAATAGATGATGTAATTGAAGTAAAAAGCGGCGTGTATTTGTATAAAACTTAAATAAATACAGTTAAGAGCAACAAAGGACACGCTGAGTTTGAATAGAATAATAGAAATTTTATACAGATTGTTTTTATATGGTAGGTAATCTATAGATTATCTGCCATATATTTTTGTTTTTTAACAGTATAGATTTTTAATGATATACAAGAATAACAAGAAAACAAACAAGAATGCAAGAAAAGGACTTGACTCTAAGATATTGCAGAGGTATTATTAGAGTAAATTAGGAGGGGCAAAGATATGACAATGAGTTCGACAATACAAGAGGTTGTATTAGAATTTTTATCAGACAAACAAGAACATAGTGTGCAGGACATTAAGCATTATCTTCGAGAACAAGATGTTCGTGATTATACAGAGGGGCAATTTGCAGGCTCTTTGAATACTTTAATGAGAAATGGATCAATAAAAAAAGTGGATAGAGGTATATATTCTATAAAATTAAGGAGTGAGGATATGAAAAAATGTTTTGTAGTATCACCAATAGGTGATGAAGGAAGCGAAATAAGAAAACGGGCGGATCAAATGTTCAAATATATAATCGCACCTGTATGTGAAGAAACTGGATTTGAACCTATAAGAGTGGACAAGTTAAATCAACCAGATTCAATAACCCAAACTATTATAGATTACTTATTACAATCAGAACTTGTGATTGCGGATATTACAGGACATAATCCGAACGCTTTTTATGAGATGGGTTACAGAGCTTCAACTGGAAAACCAATTATCCATTTGAAATGTAAAAATGAAAGGATTCCTTTTGACATAGCTGGAATCAGAGCATTTGATTATGACCTTAGTGACTTGGATTCAGTTGAAGAGATTAAATCCAGGTTAATCAAAACAATAGGGGCCCTATCGTTTGATACGAAATCAGATCAAAATAATGAAGACGATTCCGATACTAAGGAGATGAATGGAGATATATCTCAATTGATTCCAATTTTATATGAAATTCAGGACGATATATCCCAGTTAAAAAAGGAAATTCATAATAAGGATACAGAAACAATACAAGCAGTTATTAAGGCAGCAACGCCATCTGCGCCTATAGAGGATTCCAATACAGCAATAATGAAAGCAGTTCTTCCTGAGCTGTTAAGAAATCCCAATTCAATGAAAACATTGATAGAATTAAGTGAGCTGGGAAATAAAAAGAAGTAAGGGAGAATGGAAAACAATATATTGGCGTTTTTAAAGATGATATAAATAAAGGGAAATCATATGAAAAATATGAAAATAGATGCCAATGGAACTGAAATCAGAGTAATGGGAGATATTGTTAATGAAGACGCCTATATTTCGCTCACTGATATTGCAAAATATAAAAATCCAGACAATGCTTTTATTGTAGTGGCAAACTGGATGCGTAATCATTCTACAATTTCATTTTTGGGATTGTGGGAACAAATTCATAATCCCAATTTTAAACCTATCGAATTCGATAGGTTTAAAGCAGAGTCAGGAGATAATGCATTTACACTGACACCGCAGCAGTGGATAAAAGCAACGGATGCAATCGGTATCATATCAAAATCAGGTCGATATGGTGGTACTTATGCACACACGGATATTGCGTTTGAGTTTGCTTCTTGGATTTCACCAGAATTTAAGCTGTATATTATCAAGGATTATCAGCGTTTAAAGAAAGATGAAGCAGACCGTTTAGCGATTGGCTGGGATGTAAAGAGAGAACTTTCAAAAATAAACTACCGAATTCATACGGATGCGGTGAAGGAGTTTTTGATTACACCGACGTTGTCCCAACAGGAAATGGCATATACATATGCTTCTGAAGCGGACATTTTAAATATGGCTTTGTTTGGAAAAACAGCATCCCAATGGAGAAGCGAAAAAGGAATAAAGGGGAAGAATTCCAATATCAGAGATTTTGCTTCTGCGGAAGAATTGGTTGTGCTTATCAATCTGGAGGATACAAATGCTGATCTGATAAGACGGGAAGTGCCTAAAATTGAGCGATTAAAAATATTACGGGAAAAGGCATACAGACAATTAGAACTTTTGAAGAAGAATCAAGATACGATTGAAGCATTGAAGAAAAATCTTATTGAAGATACAGAAACAAATAGTTGATTTTCTAAGCAAAGCTGCTTATAATCTGTATCGGAACATATTGCTATTATCCACAGTTACTTATGCTGTGTTATCAACAGCGATAACAAAATGATAACATTAGCTTATACAGGCAGGATAATATGGACAAATCAAAGAATTAAAAGAAAGGCAAATACGATAGCAAATAATCTCTAAACAAAATTGATTAGTAGTTGTCGAGTTTGAGTAACGGACGAAACACCGGAGATGCTGATAAAATGGGCATTTCCGGCGTTGTTTTATGGCGGTTGGCTCTAAAATGGCTCTAATTATTTGAAGAATACTGGATTTAGGGCGGGTATCATGATACCTGCCTTATTTGTTTTACATAGTAAGTCCACATTCAAAGGCAAGTACTATATATTTTTCTGCGTTGTTCAGACCATATAAATTCAAATCTCTGATTTCCCATGTATCAGAACTAAGATTATCTGCTCCGTACAAAAATTGGATAAAAGGGATATGCCTATATTTTGCAACTGCCAGCATGGAAGCACATTCCATTTCTACGACAAGGCAGCCCTCTTGTCTGCGTTCTTGAATAAGGGGTAGCGTTTCTCTGTAAATAGCGTCCGAAGTCCATGTTTTCCCTTTTACATACGGATAACCGCAACTTGATAAAACACTTTCTAATATTTGAACTGAATGTGGATCTGCTTCAATTTCTGACGAGGGCGCTATATAATGATAACTTGTGCCCTCATCACGGACAGCAGAAACAGGGATAATGATATTGTTTTTTACCTTATCATCATCCAACACACCGCAAGAACCAAACAAAACAACCTTTTTTGCTCCCATGACAATAATTTCTTCAAATCCAGCGACACAAGCAGGTGCACCTACTTTGGACAGATAGAAAGCAATATCTGTATCTTTATAACGAATTTTGTAAACAGGTATCATACCATTCGCGGTATATAGTTCAGCTATCTTTTCAGTACTGTCCAGTGAAGAAAATTTTTGAATAATATTCTCTGAAAACGTGGAAATACATATCTCCGGGAAATTATCAATTTTTTTCGTTGTATCAGACGGACTGAATAAAGCCGGTTCTGAAATTTCAGATTTTTGAAATATAGTAAGAAACTTTTGATTGTGTTCCATTTTAGTCTCCCTTTTGATAGATTGAATGTTAACTGGATTTGCCTGGGATTTTCTGTTTGCGTAGCTTTAAAATGATATTTTTCTTCTTAGCAGCTTCTTGAAGTAAACTGGCTGCATGAGCGGATTTTTCTTTTAATGTGAGATTTGAAGTATTCTCATCCAATTCGGATATGATGTTTTCTAAATCGTCTAATTCTAACAAATTGACCGCAACGCAAAACAATGTCTTTTTTCGTCCGTCATTATAAGTATTCAACAGATGATTTAACAGAACTTTCTTTCTCTGCTGTTCTGCTAAATAAAGTTCATTTCCCAATTTCTTGAATTTTTCCATATCCTGCCTTTGATGTTGGTGTGTGACAAAAGAATCAAATTCGTCTATGCTATCATATTTTTCGCAGGGATAATTTTCACACTGGAAACAATATTCTACATTCCCATGCTGTAAACTGCATTTTGCTATGGAACAGGATTGGTTTCCCTCTCCGCCCCCACAACCAGGACAGTATTGATTTAGGTTCATAGGGCATAAGCCACAATTCAATCCACATAGGGAAAATAATAAATTTTCTCTTTTGAAATTTTTCATAGAAAATCCTCTTATGGTAAGTGCTAAGGTGTATTTTGGGGATATACTTTGACGGCGATACCAGATGTTCCCTTTTTCACAACCTTATTTGTATCAACTAAATGCTGCTTGATCTGCTCACATGTTTCATTCATCTGCTCGACTTCATGCTGAAAGGCTTCCTCGCTTGGAAATGCGTCTTTGGAAGCAATCAGATTCTCCTGCAATTTCTTGGTTTTTGCAAATTTCGCAAGGCGGCTATTGATTTCCGGGTGCTTAAAACGAATATATATCGTGTCTGGAATGAGATTTCCGTCCTTATCCTTTTCCCCGTCAATTTCCATATCTATCTGTTCGTCCATTTTGAAAAGCAGAGTAAGAACATCGGAAGCGGTTTCTATATCAAAATCTGTAAAGACATTGATACTCACACCCAGAGCGTTGGCAATCTTCAAAAGCTGATCGGGCTTGGGGTTCCGGCTTCCCAACTCATATTTGCGGATAGTGGTTCCGTCTATACCTGCCAGTTCCCCCAGCATATTCTGTGAAATTCCCCGGATATTTCGGAATGTCTTAATTTTCTCTCCTACTGTCATAGGACAACTCCTTTAATGTTGATAATATAAAAAATAGGGACATTTGTATTCTAACATATGCGGCTAAAATAAGCAAATAAAATCTGAAAAGTATATTGACAAGGGACAAAAGAGCCTATATAATCAAAATACAAGAAAGGGACAAAAGTCCCTAATATAAAAACAGGAGGACAATGAATGGAGAAAACGAAAAAAATGTATGTAACAGCAGAGGAAGCGGCAGAAATGCTTGGCGTGTCAACAGGCTATGCCTACAAGATTATCCGGGGGCTGAACGAAGAATTGAAAGAAAAGGGTTATCGGACAATCTGCGGCAAGGTTCCGACAAAATACTTTGAAGAAAAATTTTACGGTCTGACCGTAGCCATGTAGGAGAGGAGGACTTTTATGTCGGCAACAAGAGACGGGAAAATGTGGCGCTGCCAGTTTTACTATAAGGACTGGCAGGGCGTGAGCCACAAGAAAAATAAGAGAGGTTTTAAAACAAAGGCGGAAGCGGAGCAATGGGAGCGGGATTTCCTGCAACAACAGCAGAAAGATTTGAATATCAATTTTGAGAATTTCGTTCAAATTTACTATGAGGATATGGAACACCGTCTGCGTGAGAATACCATGCGGACAAAGAAATTCATTATTGATTTGAAAATCATTCCGTATTTCAAGAAAAAGAGCATAAGCGAGATTAGGGCTTCCGACATTCGGGCATGGCAAAATGCTCTGATGAAAAAAGGTTATTCTCAAACGTATTTGAAAACAGTCAATAATCAGCTATCAGCGATTTTCAACTATGCAGTTCGGTACTATGACTTGAAAGACAATCCTTGCCGGAAAGCCGGAAGCATTGGAAAAAGCCATGCTGGGGAAAAGGAATTTTGGACAAAACAGGAGTTCAAACAGTTTCTTGTGGTCGTAGAAGATAAGCCGGAAACCAAAATGGCGTTCCTGCTTCTTTATTGGACGGGTATGAGAATAGGGGAATTGCTGGCATTGACTTATAAGGATATTGATTTGGAGAAGCGAACAATCTCAATCAACAAATCTTATCAGCGTTTGGATGGTAGAGACATTATCACGCCGCCGAAAACGCCTAAGAGCAAACGGACTGTGACGGTACCGCCATTTCTTGCAGAAGAATTACGGGAGTATATCTCCCACTTGTACGGAGTTATGGCAGATGAAAGAATGTTCCGTTTTACAAAATCCTATATGGAGCATGAAATTATCAGAGGAATCAAGGCTTCCGGGGTAAAACGGATACGCCTGCATGATTTGAGGCACTCACACGCTTTTCTGCTCATGGAAATGGGCTTTACGCCGCTTGCGATTGCGGAGCGTTTGGGGCATGAAAAAATCGAAACCACATTGAACACCTATTCGCATCTATACCCAAATAAACAGGGAGAACTTGCGGACAGGCTGGAAATGGAGAACAACAGGAAGGATGAAGAATGAGCGGAGTTCATAAATATCCGACAATCAGCTTCCGTATTTCGCCCAGAGAGAGGGAAGAAATCGAAGCAAAGATTTTAGCGAGCGGAATGTCAAAAAAGGATTACTTTGTACGCTCCTGCATTTATAACCGAGTATGCGTGGTTGGTAGGACAGAACTGATTTATCAGTTGGTGGAGGAATTGAAAATCATGCAGACCAATATCCGGGAAGTGACAGAACAGTTTGAACAGGCAGAAGTCACATTGTCAGCGGAAGGATTGCAGGACATGAGGAATGACTGTCTGGATATGCTGAAAGCAATTCTCTGGATGTTGGACGGTGCAAGGTATCTGTGGGAGGACAAAGAAAAAAGCCCTGACAGCGGCAACTGTTAGGGCTGTGATAACTGGAAAACCTCTGTTATCAACAATCACAATTCAAGTATAGCAGAGGTTTCTTCCGGTGACAACGAAATTTTTCAGAAATGGAGGACATTATGGAGGAAACCAGAACAGAATTACAGATGATTAAAATGTCGGAAATACAGTCGCAAGAGGTAGCGTGGCTGTGGTATCCGTTTATCCCCTATGGGAAGCTGACGATTGTGCAGGGCGATCCGGGGGACGGTAAGACAACGCTTGTACTGAATATAGCGGCGAAGCTGTCAAAGGGCGAGGGCATAGACGGTGAGATGAAACTGACGGAGCCGCTAGCGGTGATTTATCAGAGTGCGGAGGACGGGCTGGCCGATACGGTGAAACCCCGGCTGGAAGCGGCAGGAGCAAACTGTGAAAATATTTCTGTCATAGACGAGAGCATAAAATCACTTTCCATGATAGATGAACGGCTGGAAGAAGCAGTCATAAGGACAAAGGCGAAGCTGCTGATTTTAGATCCGATACAGGCATATCTTGGCGGTGGTATGGATATGAATCGGGCAAATGAAGCAAGGGATATGACAAAGAAGCTGGCGGCTCTGGCGGAGAAATATCAATGTGCCATTGTACTTGTAGGGCACATGAACAAAGCGGCTGGAAATAAGGCGGCATACCGGGGCATGGGTTCCATTGATTTCTTTGCGGTAGCAAGGAGCGTCCTGCTAGTCGGCAGAGTGGAGGGCGAAGCGAATATAAGGGCGGTAGTCCAGATAAAAAACAATCTGGCGGCGTTTGGACACCCGAAAGCCTTTGAGTTGTCGGAGGACGGTTTTCACTGGCTCGGAGATTATGAGATTACCGCTGATGAAGTGCTGGGTGGTATCGCTCCGAAAGCGAATAAGCTGGAACAGGCGAAGCGTTTGCTCCGGGAGGTAGCGGAAACAAACAATGCCATGCAGAGCAATGAGATTTTCAATCTAGCGGAGGAACAGGGTATATCCAGACGGACGCTTGAAAATGCGAAAAAGGAATTGGGTATCAGAGCAAGGCGGATAAACAATTCGTGGTATTGGGAACTGGATAAAATCAAGCCGGAATAAGGCAACAGCGCAACAATGCAGAGTATATAGGATTTGCGGGCTTGATATCTGCAAGGTTGCAAAAGATATAGACTTTGCATTGTTGCGGTCTTGAACTTGAATGGGGTGGGAAGCGGCGATATAAAGCGGCTGGAAGCCGCCCGCCCGTAGGACGGAAAAGCCCTCAGGACGGAAAAGCCCTCGGCAGAGCGCAAAGGCAGCTTTTGATAGAGCGGAGCCTGTCAAAAGTGCTTTTGCGTTACTTTCGGCGAAAGTAACAAAGCCTATGCGCCGTATCCGGCGCTGATTACCCGGACAGGGAGAAAGGACATTGATTGAAGCGAACAATCAGCTTTATGACAGGGAAAGGTTCTGTCAACCATAACAGCAGAAAATTCCATGCAAAGAATACGGATCCGGAGCGAAGTTGTCTGAATGTGGAATACTGCAACGAAAATGTTAAGGACGTATATCACGAATTATTTGATGAAGCACTCGCCCAGTACAATGAGAAGCAGACCAGAAGTGACCGTCGGATTGACGATTACTATGAGAAAATCCGTTTCGGTAAGCAGGAGAAGCCATTCCATGAGATTATTCTGCAAATCGGAGATAAGGACAACATGGGAGCAAAGACGGAGAATGGACAGCTTGCGGCAAAGGTTCTTGATAAATATATGCAGGACTTCCAGCGACGAAATCCTACGTTGAGAGTATTCAGCGCCTATCTTCATATGGACGAAGCAACGCCCCACTTGCATATAGATTTTGTACCGTATACAACAGGAAGTAAGCGGGGGCTTGATACAAGAGTATCACTAAAACAAGCGTTATCTGCACTGGGATTTAAAGGTGGTACGAGGAGGGAAACGGAATTAAATCAGTGGGTAGCTTATGAAAAAAAGCATCTTGCCGCTGTTATGCTGGAACATGGGATTGAGTGGGAGAAGAAAGGCACACATGAGAAGCATTTGTCCGTTCTGGATTTTGAGAAAAAGGAGCGGGCAAAGGAAGTCGCAGAACTGGAGCAATCTATTTCTGACGGAAAAGAGCGATTATCGGATATTCAAATTCAGCAGAAGAAAGCGGAACAGGAAACTGAGCAGATACGACAGGAGGGCGAAGCAATTCGGCGGGAAGTATCGGAACTTTCAGAAACAAGCGATTTGCTGAAAGAGCAGGCGGCAACGCTGGCGGAGGATAAGGAAAAGCTGTTATCTGACAATGAGAAATTAGAGAAGCAACAGAAGAAATTACAACAGGAGATTGAGAAAATGGTTCAGTCTAAGGCGGTCATGGAACGGAACATATACGCTTATGACGAGGACGAGAAGTGGCAGTTGCCGGAGCCGGCTGCGTTGATGTCTGCAAAGGCTTATAAGGATAAAAAGGCTTTGCCGCTTGTGGAGAAACTGAAAGAAACGATAAAAGCACTGACGGTTAAATGTGTCCAGCTTGCGGAACAGGGGAAGAAACTGAAAGAAAAAGTTACCCGGCAGGAACAGCAGATCAGCCGCCTGACAGATAAGGTCATGGAGCAGAGCGACACTATAGACCGATTGCAGGAAAAAGCAGTAGATTTGGGGCGTTTAGAGCGTTATTTCAGCAGAGAACAGGTACAGTCGATAGTAGAGCGGTCTAAGGCTCTGGAACGGGCCGAAAAGGTAAATAAGCACCCGAAACGTGCATTTGAAATGAGCAGATAGGGGGATTGATACAGTGACAGATATGGAGAAAAAAGTCATGGTTCGGCTGTGTGCGAGAATCCTTTCGGAAACAGATTTGTATGATACAGATATGGAAGTTCGCAATCTGATTGACTGGATATGTGTGTCGGAGCAGATAAAATCAAACAATAATGAGATACGCAGTCTGACCGGGGAATATAAACGGATAAAGCCGGATTGTCGGGAGGGAGTGAAGGCGCAGTTGGAGCGGATGAAATCACTCTGTAAAGAACGTGACAGCTTGTATGAGAAGCAGAATGATTTGAGAGGACAGAAACAGAAAATAGAGAGAGCGTTGGAACGGTAGGAACTTGGGGCATGGCGGTGGCTGTGTCCTTTATTTCTTGTGACAAATTATGTGATGATGTGTTATACTTAGAACAATAAATCGGTGCTTGTACAGGAGGATATTGTGTCGTATAATATAGCAAAAATATTTGATTTACTATTCGATAAAAATAATAATGTCGCATATAGGGCATTACAGGAATTGATAAAAGAAAGTGAAGAAACGGATTGTGTTTATTCTTATATGGATAGGTTGAGTGATATGCTTGATAACGATAATTCTTATATTCGCACAAGAGGGCTTACACTACTTGCCTATAATGCAAAATGGGATAAAGATTATAAGATTGATGAAATTATTGATAGATATTTAAAACACATAACAGATGTTAAGCCCATTACAGCAAGACAATGTATCAAGTTGCTGCCGATTATTGCAAAATATAAGCCGGAATTAAAGGATGATATTCTTTCAGCACTTCATAAGGCAGATATATCTGGTTATGACAATAGTATGCAACCATTGGTTTATAAGGATATTCAAAAAGCATTGAAAGAAATACAAAAATTATAAAAACACAAATACATATTTGTCGGACAATATGGTTGCGAAGCAATGTTACGCTTTAGAGCATTTGGAACGCTTATTTTATGAGGGTTTAAGAGTGCAAAAATGGCATGGGTGATATTTTGCACCTATATCGCTCAAATCCAGCTTTTACTGCGTAACGGGAATAATTAGCGGTTATCTGCATAAAATTTTAATGGGACGTTCTATTGACTTTCCTCTTTGCGCTTGCTAGAATGTAAGTACAAAGAAAGTCTACCACTGACCGATATGTGGTATATAAATGGTCGGGTTGAAAGTTTACCGCTGACCGATATGCGGTATATAAATGGTTGGGTTGAAAGTATAGTCCTTCGCCACAAGGCGAGGGACTTTTCCGTAATGAGGACAGGCAAATGAAGAAAACAGGCTTTTATATTATCAAGGATAAATTTTTTGAAGATATGCCAGACCCGTATCTCAAAGGTAATAAGGCTGGAAATAGACCGCATTATTACTGTTTTGAAGATACAAGTACCGGGATATACTGGATGATACCATTGTCTAGCCGCATTGACAAATACAGACGGATTATGGAGAAAAAAGAAAAAGCCGGGAAACCTTGCGACATTCTCCATATCGTCAAACTGGACGACAGCCGGGAGAGTGCATTTCTGATACAAGATATGTTTCCGATAACAGAAGAATACATAGAACGGGAATATACAATCGCCGGAAATCATCTGATGCTGACGAGTGAGCATACCGCCAGAGAGATTGAGCAGAAAGCGAGAAAAGTTATGGGGATGTTGAAGCGTGGCATCAAGTTTACTCCAACGCAGCCGGATGTTATGGCAATATTAGAGAAACTGAGGGAGTGCAGATAGCTTTCCCTGTTGGTGTAATAATTACATGGCGCTAGCGCCATGTAGATAGAGAAGAAACAGAAAATTGAGAGAGCGTTGGAATTATAGAAGTTCGGGGCATAGCAGTTGCTGTGCCCTTTATTTCTTGTAGAAAAATCGCTGATAGTATGGTAAAATCAAGGAACAGAGATAAAAACACAACGTAAGGGATAATATCTCTTATAGAGCCGGTAGGTAGTCCGGCCACACCACTTTGGTGTAAGTAGCCCTCCCTCCTTAGGGTCGTCCGTTCTTTGTTCAGTACAATTATTTAAGGAGGAATTGTCATGGACAAAGTATCGGGTAGATTGATAGTATTTTTTGAGGAACCATTCTGGATAGGCGTTTTTGAACGCATATCGGAGGGAAAGTTATCTGTATGCAAGGTTACGTTTGGAGTGGAGCCGAAAGATTATGAGATATATGAGTTTGTTCTGAAAAACTACTATCGACTGAAATTTAGTCCGGCTGTGGCAACTGATGTAAAAGAAGCTGGTCGCAATCCGAAACGGGTACAGAGAGAAGTGCGAAAACAGGTACAGAATACCGGGATAGGCACGAAGTCGCAACAGGCTTTGAAATTACAGCAGGAGCAGTTGAAAACTGAACGTAAGACTGTGAGCCGGGAAAAACGGGAAGTAGAGAAACAGCGGCAGTTTGAACTGAAACAGCAGAAAAGGAAAGAGAAGCATAGGGGTAGGTAATGCCTGCCCCGGCTTTTTGTTAAAATACACATTGTTACTCTTTAGTGAGTTTAGAATATTCATTTTACAGAAGTTGTCGATTGTAAAAGTGATACTGGTAATGATTTAATAGAATGCAGTTTATGTTGTGTAACGGAAGCAATGATATATTTCTTTAGCGGATATAAATACGTGGTGCTAGCACAATATTGGATTGTAGATAAAAGAGGCTGATGATGACAAAAGATGAATTTGATGCATTATTGATGTGCTGCAGGAATGATGAGGATATTCTCGATTTTGCACGAAAGTTTATAATTCATGGAATCCCCTATGTTTTTAATGGTCGTGAAGATGAATTTTTTGAATTTAGAAATAGAATTGGAAAACATTTTTCCATTGACTATTATCAAGTATATATTGTAGGTTCAGGAAAATTGGGATTTAGTTATTTAAAAGGAAGAGAATTTAATTATGATTCTGATATAGATGTAGCGATTGTTAGCGAGGAACTGTACGATAGATATTTGAAATATATTCGGAAATTTCAGTATGATTTAGAACGTTCTAGAGAAAGATTAGTAGAACGGGAGTATAAGAATTATATTAAATTTTTGAAGTATATGGCAAAAGGCTGGATGAGACCGGATTTATTACCAATCAAAATTGAAGGAATTGATTTAAAAACAAACTGGTTTGATTTTTTTAATACAATTTCATATGATAAAAGTGAAGTTGGAAATTATAAAGTGAGCGCAGGTGTTTATAAAAGCTATAATTATTTAGAATATTATGCGATAAATAGTTTGAAAGAATACATACAAATATTAAAGGTAGAAAAGGAGACCGGAAATGAGTAAACAGATCACAACTTCCCCTAGTAATAGAAAAATATCAGCTTTATATAAAGATATAAAAAGAGAGAATCTTATTTTGCAACCCGATTTTCAAAGAAGATTCGTGTGGAATAATAAGCATAAAGAAAAATTTATTGACACAATATTGGAAGGGTATCCCGTACCAGAAATATATGTTGCACAAAGAGGGATAGATATAGAAACTATTGAATCAGAAGAAGTTGTGGTTGATGGACAACAAAGATTACATACAATTGTTGAGTATATAGATGAACCAGAGGAATCAACGGTCTTTGGGAATATTGTAAAAAAGTATAGAAATCTTAGCAAAGATGAAAAAGAAGACTTTCTTAACTATACCTTATTGATTCGAGATTTAGGAGATATCTCTCCTGAAAATATAAAGGAGGTCTTTAAAAGAATAAACTCGACGCAATATGCACTGAATTCAATTGAATTACATAATGCGATATATGACGGAGAGTTTATTGCAACAGCGAAAGAAATTTTAGAAGAAGTAGATGTTACTAAATTACCGTTTTTTAGTGATTCTAAAATAAGTAGAATGGATGATTTATTATTCATTTTGCTTATTATGTCGACTGTTCAAGAGGGAGGGTATTTTGTTGGAGACAAATATATTGAAAAATATGTTGCTACGTATAATGAGAATTATCCAGATAAAAACAATGTAAAGAAGAAGATAGTTGATGTATTCTCTTTCATAAATGAATTATCTTTGTTGAACGATTCGTTGTGGATGAGAAAATCCTGTTATTTTACAATGTTTATTGAGATTTTTAAAGAATTTGAAAAAATAGCGAAGAAAAGAAAAATATTAAGAGAGTATTTACAAGAAGTGGAGAGTAAAGTAGAAGCAAATAAAAGCAGTAATGCTGATACTAATCAATATGCAAAATTTTATTCATATATTTATACCGGAACAAATAGTAGAAAAGCGCGGGTGGAAAGAGGCAATTTTTTGAGGAAAGAAATAATAGAACCAGTTATGGAAAATTGAATTTTAGATGGCTCTATTTTGGCTCTAAAAATTTGGACTGGCACAAATACGAGAGCATTTTTTGAAGAATATGGATAATAAATCCTTTAAAAAGCAGAGAAAAGCAGCCAGTTCAAATTATCCGCCGAGGAGTTTGAATAAAAAAATTGAGCTCGGAAATCCAGTGTTTATGCGGGTTTGCAGCACTTTTAAAAGTCTTTTGATAACAATTTGATAACGGTTGCATGAGAGCCATTATTCTTGTAATCCAGTGGTTTTAGGGTTAGAGAATGATTGACAGGTGGTTGTGCAACAAATAAATCCATATTTATCTAAAAAGCCCTTAGCTGTGGGTATAAAACTCATAGCTAAGGGCTTTTGTCGTGCTTATTTATCTGGTTTGAGTTTGTCTTGGAACATTTCGACCGTAAATGGTAAACCACACATCTCTAGAACTACACCTCCAAGTTTGAGATAATGTTGGAAAAGTTGTACAATACACTTTTCCCATTTTTCACACTAGGAGGTCAATTATGAACACCAAACTTGCCACAGCACAGATCCGTGTAAAAAACTGGGCTGCTATTATTCAGGAGCGCAACGAATCTGGTCTGTCTGTCAAAGATTATTGTGCACAGCATCAGCTTTCATGAGACTCTTATTATTACTGGCTCCGCAAAGTGAAAGAGGCCCTGCTTGTAGAAAGCGGCTTTGTTGAAGTAACGCAGCCAAAGCAGTTCCCTGTGCAGAGGTCTGTAACAGCTGATCCAAATGAAATGTTAACGCTCAAATTCTTCTGTGGTTCCAGTAACCGGAAGATCAAAGGGCTGGTCTGGGAGGAAGACGGCTTCCTGCTTATTTATAAGCGGCTGGAGGCGGGAACTTTTCAATGGCCCCGATCGGAAGCGGAAGCCCGGAACATCACTTCGGAGCAGTATCATCTGCTCATGAGCGGATACTCCATAGATCCATCTATCCATAAGATCGATCCAAAACATCCAGTGTGACTTTTGTACAAAACAGAGAAGTTTTCTGTTTGATTCGAAAGCCTGTATGGGGATAAAAAGTTCTGTTTTTTATCCGCTTAACATGAATTGTGGACAGTCTTCTCTGCTACATGAAAAGTAAGCCGGATCCACCTGTTTTCAGGCAGCCTGGAAGGTATTCTCTACAGAAAGAACTGCTTTTGGAGCAGGAGTTTTCCACCGTCAAAATACCGAAAAGATATCGGTCTGATTTTTGTGTTTTTTCGCTTCTTCTGTTATACTGGATCCATAAAAGCGAAGGAGACTGATCGTCCGTATGGCACTTGCGTTATCAAAAGAACAGCTGGCAAAACTGAATAAAAAAGATATCCTGCAGCTCTTGCTTGAAAGCATGGAGCAGGAAAAAGAATTACGTAGCCAGCTGGCTGTTCTTACGGATGAGTTGAAACGGACAAACCAGCAGATGCAGGTGATCCTTGAAAAATGGAACCTTGCGCAGGCAACTCGCTTTGGACGTTCTTCTGAAAAAATGACATATGATACCGGAGCCTGCCAGCAGTTGGAACTAGCCATCATGTACGCGGAATGTTTCAATGAAGCAGAAGCATGTTTTTTACGGCAAATCTTGCTAATAACTCCAAGTTTCGCCTATAATAGGATTCAATATGAATAATAGAAAGAAGGGGGTTAAGCAATGCAGGCATATACATATATTTCTAAGGGAAAGTTTGAATTAGTGGAAAAACCAAAACCGGTGCTTATGCACGAACGGGATGCGATTGTAAAGGTAACACTGGCCAGCATCTGTTCCAGTGATCTGCATATCAAACACGGAAGTGTGCCGCGGGCGGTCCCTGGAATTACAGTCGGTCATGAGATGGTAGGAATTGTGGAAGAAGTTGGGTCAGCGGTGACCCATGTGAAGCCGGGGGACAGAGTCACTGTAAACGTAGAGACCTTCTGCGGTGAATGCTTTTTCTGTAAAAATGGATATGTAAATAACTGTACGGACGAGAATGGCGGCTGGGCCCTGGGATGCCGTATCGATGGCGGGCAGGCCGAATATGTGCGGGTTCCATTTGCGGATCAGGGATTAAATAAGATTCCGGATGGAGTGACAGACCGGCAGGCACTGTTTGTGGGAGATGTGCTGGCGACCGGTTATTGGGCGTCGAGAATCTCTGAGATCACGGAGAAAGATACAGTTCTGATCATCGGTGCCGATCCGACGGGTATCTGTACCCTTCTCTGCGTAATGTTAAAGAAACCGAAACGAATTATTGTCTGCGAGAAAGATGAAAACCGCGTCCGCTTTATAAAGGAGCACTATCCAGATGTATACACCGTTTTACCGGAGGAATGTCTGGAATATGTTCAGAAAAACAGTGATCACGGCGGAGCCGATGTAGTCCTTGAGGTGGCAGGAGCCCCCTCTACTTTCCGGTTAGCCTGGGAATGTGCAAGGCCTAATGCAATCGTCACAGTGGTAGCGCTCTATGACGAAGCCCAGACGCTGCCGCTTCCGGATATGTATGGCAAGAATCTTACCTTTAAAACCGGCGGTGTAGATGGATGCGACTGTGAGGAGACGCTTCGCCTCATTGCAGAGGGCAAGATCGATACGGAACCGCTTATTACCCATACCTATCCGCTTAGCCGGATCGAAGATGCATACGAGCTTTTTGAGAACAAGAAAGATGGAGTGATTAAGGTAGCGGTGGAGTGCTAGTTGGATAAAGAAAGGTAGGAGATACATGCAGAACATCAGATGGGCAGTTCTTGGAACCGGAGTGATTGCAAATGAAATGGCCGTGGCCTTAAAGAAAAACGGGCGAAACATCGATGCGGTGGGCAACAGAACCCATGAGAAAGCGGTTGCATTTGCAGAAAAATATGGGATAAAAAAGGTATATGATAATTATAATGACATGTTTACAGACCCGGATATTGATGTAATCTATATCACAACTCCCCATAATACCCATATTGATTTTATGCGCAGGGCAATTGAGAATGGAAAGCACATTCTGGTCGAAAAATCTATCACCTTAAACAGCCGGGAACTGGATGAGGCAATTGCTCTGGCGGATAAAAAGGGCGTCGTCATAGGTGAGGCCATGACGATTTATCATATGCCGATCTATAAAAAGCTTAAAGAGATTCTTGAGTCAGGGAAACTTGGAAAGGTGAATCTGATCACTATGAATTTTGGAAGCTTCAAAGAATATGATATGAACAACCGCTTTTTTAATAAAAACCTGGCAGGAGGTGCCATGCTGGATATCGGGGTGTACGCGCTTTCCTTTATTCGGTGGTTTATGGATTCCAAGCCGGATCAGCTTTTATCCCAGGTAAAACCGGCACCTACAGGAGTGGATGAACAAGCAGGATTGCTGCTGATGAATCAGGAAGGCCAGATGGCATCTGTCATGTTGTCGCTGCATTCCAAGCAGCCGAAAAGAGGCATGGTATCCTGTGAAAAGGGATATATAGAAATCATGGAATATCCGAGAGGCTGGGAAGCGAGAATCACCTATACAGATTCCGGAGAAACGGAAGTGATTCAGACCGGTGAGCATGCAGATGCGCTGGCCTATGAGCTGGCGGATATGGAGAAAGCCATCCGTGGGGATGCAGAATGCATGCATTTGGATTATACAAAAGATGTGATGGATATGATGACGGAATTCAGAAAAGAATGGGGATTTCAGTATCCGGAGGAGATGTAAATTATGGTACGAAAACACATCTTTTTTTCAGGTGATGTCCAGGGCGTCGGCTTCCGCTACCGCTCCTTTTATATCGCCCAGTCCCTTGGCCTGACCGGCTGGGTGGAGAACCTGTGGGACGGAAGAGTGGAGATGGAAGTGCAGGGAAGCGAAGCTTCCATTCGGGAAATGTTAGCTCGGATTCAGCAGCAGAGATGGATCAACGTGACGAATATGGAGATCACAGAGATTCCTTGTGAAGAAGAACGTGGATTTAAAATAAAATAGAGATAAAAACGAGGGGGATGTTACTATGTTTATCAATTTTTCCAATCATCCAAGCAGACTTTGGGCAGAGGAAGAGAGAAATGCGGCTCTTCAGTATGGAACGATTGAGGATCTGGCCTTTCCGCAGGTTCCGGAAGGCGCAGTCTAATTACTGGCTAAGCCAGTGGTCATGATTTGCATTACCAGAGCCAATTCCATTTTTTGGTGTATAAAAATACAGGAAAATGACAAAAAACATGTAAATTTTTAGTTGGCTTTTTAGCATTCTATGGTAGACTAATATGGTATATTAAAAAATGGGAAGGAGACTCAAAAATGAGCCAAAAAGAAGAAAAAGGGCTAAAGTCCTTTAACAAGGGATTCCAAGTGCCAGATACCTACATTATCATCTTTTTAGTAGTTGTTATCGCAGCACTTCTGACATTTCTTGTACCAAAGGGATTTTACGAAACACAGGATATTTCATATATGATCAATGGTGTTGAGAAAACCCGTACAGTAATCAAGGACGGAAGTTTCCAGTATCTGACAGATGATGCAGGAAATGTAGTAACAGAAGGAGTAGCACTCTTTAGTGGAGATGGTGGAACAGGATTCTTCAACTATATGTATAACGGAATCGTAAGCAGTTCTGCAATCGAGATTATCGCATTTCTTATGGTAGTAGGCGGTGCATTCGGTATCATGATCCGTACAGGAGCGATTGAATCCGGATTGATTGGATTGATCCGTAAGGCAAAGGGAGCAGAAAAACTGCTGATTCCGATACTTTTCGTATTGTTTTCTCTTGGTGGAGCAGTTTTTGGAATGGGAGAAGAAGCACTTCCGTTTACTATGATTCTTTGTCCGTTGTTTGTAGCAGTTGGATACGATTCAGTTATTGCAGTTCTTGTTACTTATGTTGCAACACAGATTGGTTTCGGTTCATCATGGATGAATCCATTCTCTGTAGGTATTGCACAGGGAATTGCAGGTATTGACGTATTCTCCGGAGCAGGATTCCGTATGGTAATGTGGGTCGTATTTACAGCACTCGGCTGTGGAATGACTATGTTCTATGCATCAAAGATTAAAAAGAATCCGACAATCTCAATCGCATATAAGACGGATTCATATTTCCGTGAGCAGAATGAAACAACAGGAATTGACGAAGGACATTCATTTGGTCTTGGACACATTTTAGTTCTTCTGACACTGGCTGCTACAGTAGTATGGGTAGTTTGGGGAGTTATGACTCAAGGATACTACATGCCAGAGATTGCTACTCAGTTCTTCATTATGGGAATTGTTTCCGGTGTGATTGGAGTTATCTTTAAACTGAACGATATGAAACTGAATGATATCGCAACATCATTTAAAGATGGAGCAAAAGACCTGATAGGTGCTGCACTTGTTGTTGCTATGGCACAGGGTATCATGCAGGTTCTTGGTGGATCTGATCCGACAACGCCTACAGTTATTAATACAATTATGTATAATATTTCAAATGCATTGTCTGGAGTTTCCGGAGCAGTTGCAGCAGTACTTATGTATCTGTTCCAGTCCGTATTCAACTTCTTCGTTGTATCCGGAACCGGACAGGCTGCGATCACAATGCCAATCATGGCTCCACTGTCAGACCTGTTAGGTGTTTC
>NZ_FR895113.1:0-155 GCF_000434655.1 Clostridium sp. CAG:43
TTCCATGCCTGCGAGACAAACTGTGACAGGAACTTTCCAGACAACCGATGCGGAAAGTGCCACAGCAGAAGGGGAAATTAAACTTATATATGCAGGAACAGATAGTTTGCAGCCGAAAGATTTTACCCTTTCATCCGAGGAAGATGGAACGGAGT
>NZ_FR895113.1:218-1165 GCF_000434655.1 Clostridium sp. CAG:43
AACAGAAAATGGATGGGGGATAAAGATTCGATTTGCTAAATCGCTGGCTCTTGGCAGTACAAATGAAAAACAGCTTTATGTCCATTACAAGGGAAGTTTGATCGGCTCAATTGTGCTTAAAAAAGAGGTAAAACTTGTTCAGCTTGCAGCGCCTGCGGATGTCAAATGGGATGTGACAGTAAATGGAAAAGCTGTTTGGAATCAGGTTGAGCATGCGTCGGGTTATAAAGTACAGCTCTATAAGAATGGTTCAAAACAAGGCAGTGAGGTGGCGCTTGGGACAGGCGCAACCAGCTACGATTTTACCTCCCAGATAGCGGAAAGCGGAACCTATACGTTTAAAGTTTGGGCGACCGGTGATTCCGTCTATGGGGATAGTGAAAAAGAGACAAGTGGAGCCTATGTATTTTCCGAGCAGACCTTAGAGAATGTCAAAACAGCGGCACAGGCAGCGCTGCAGGCGATGACAGTGACAAATATGACGACAGCAGAGGAAATTTTGCAGGCTGTAAACGATGTTATTACAAATAAAAAAATTCAGGCAGAGTGGTCCAACGAAGAAAAGTTCAATCTAACACCGGCAACGGATGACAAAGATCCGGGACAAAACGGAAGTATCACGGGAACGATTGTTTTGAGCTATACCGCTGAGAGCGCGTCAACAGAAACAAAAACAATCGAAATAAATCTTTCAATCGCGGCGAAGTATGCAATTACCTTTGCGTCTGATCGTCAGGATTCGCAGGGAGAGGCACCGACACTGGAAAATGCCGCAGCCAGAACTGTGATTACGCTTCCGGAGAATACCTTTAAGGTATACGGCATGAATTTTGGAGGCTGGAGTGACGGAACTAAGACATATGCCAGCGGTGCAAGTTATACAATGCCGGAAGGAAATGTGACATTTAAGGCGGTATGGGTGCAGGATCAGTGGGATGGACAGGCGG
>NZ_FR895113.1:1213-6616 GCF_000434655.1 Clostridium sp. CAG:43
AATGGTTATTATCAAATTAGTACCGGGGCAGAGCTTGCGTATTTCCGAGATACGAAGATTTCAAACTGGAAAGCGAAACTGATGTGCGATATTGATATGGGCGGTCACGACTTTGCTTCGATTCCTAAGGCCGGAGCTGAATTTGATGGATGCGGACATACGATTCGAGGCTTGAATGTAGTAGGAAATATGGTTCCTACGGGATTGTTTCAAGAAATTTCTTCGAAGTGTGAAATTAAGAATCTGACCATAGAAAATGCGGTGGTTAGAGCTTCCAACGATGATGCGAGAGTTGGTATCCTGGTTGGTGATGTATATGATTCTCTGACAGTAGAAAATTGTTACGTCAGTGGAACAATCGAAACTACAGATGGAACGAATAAGATTGAAGCTGCGGGTGGTTTGATAGGAAATGTAAGGGAAAAATATTCGGTAGAGATCCAGTCCTGCTATGCAGATGCTGAAATCAAAGGAACCGCCAGCAAGAGGTTTGTAGGTGGTTTGGTTGGTTGGACCGGTGGAACTACAACCATTGAAAACAGCTATGCAGTTGTGGATATGGACGTTGATAAGGGAGATTATATTGGCGGACTGGTAGGAAGCGGCAACGTAACGATCTCCCACAGCTACGCGGCAGGCGAAGCGCTGACAAAAAATCCCACTGGCGCATCCGTGGCGGGCATTTCCGACAACGGTTCGATTTCCTCTTGTGTCAGCATTTTCCCGGAGATGCGATCACTCAACCGGATTGGCGGAACGTCAGGAGAGTATACGAATAACTACGGCTTTGCCGGCACAGTCGCGAGAAAATCAGATGGGACGATTTTGACCCCGGATCCGAATATGATGGGGGCAGACAAGCTATATGGAGCGGACGCAACGGAGGCAAATCTGAAAGATCCAGAATTTTATAAAGGTTTGGGCTGGGATTTTGCTTCTACCTGGACGATGGATTCAACCGACAGGTATGCCTTCCCGATTCTGAAAAAACAGACATTATCTCCGAATCTGACGCTGGATCTGAAGCCATCGGTTACCGGAATTACGCTGGATAAGACCAATGAGACGATTTATCCGAGAGGAAGCGTCCAGCTCACTGCAACCGTCGATGTGGCAAACGGAGCGTCCAGAGAGGTGACGTGGAAAAGCAGTGATCCGGCAGTCAAGGTAGAGGACGGCTTGGTAACCGCTGCGGCTGCGGCAAATGGAACCTATACAATCACAGCCATCAGCAAGGCGGATCCTTCCAAGTGGGCAGAATGCCAGCTGACAGTTGATACGGCGGAGCACATGGTTACAGTAGGACGGGAGCCGGGTCATACGAATTCTCTGAATGCAGTTGTGAAAGCGTATGCATCCCTGAATGATGCAAAAGGGGGAACAAATCCAATTTCTACGACAGGTAGTGAAACTGGTACATTTACATTTTCACAGAAAGCCGGAGAAATAGTTTACCTTGCATTTACGGGTCTGGATTCGGAAGATGTCGTAAGTAAAGTAACAATTACCGATGCAAATGGTTCAAAGGTGGATGCGACTCTGTGCAATTTTGAAGATCCAACGGTATATTATTTTACGATGCCGTGTTCAAATGCTTCGGTGCAGGTTTCTTATGCAGTAAACTTAAATGCAACCCAGTATACCTGGTTCGTAGGGCAGGAATGGGGTACCTGGGGAACGACGGCAGCCTTTGAAACCAAAGAGTGGAGTGGAGGCGACCATATTGGTTCTCTGAAAGTAACAAAGATTATCAATGGCAAGCTGTTTAGAGAATTTAAAATAAAGTCAATGTCGCTGTATAAGAAAGATTCAGTTATACCGAAAAAGGTAAATAGTCAATCAGAGCTTACGGAAAACGGTAATTATTGCATCGAAAAAGATAATACAACCGGTCTCCCGACTCTCTATGTATACTTAGAGGGACCGGGCATGGTAGCTGTGGATATCGAGGTTCAGGATAATCCAAATGCAGAATTTTCGATCACAAAGAAGCCAGGAAGCAGTTCTTATTATATGCTGAACAGGACTACAGCAAAAGTCGGGGATCTGGTAACGGCGACCTTGACAGATGAAGGTGTCAGACGGATGAAGGAGATGCAGAACAAGAATGCATGCCTTACATACAGCGGTGGTTTACTTGTAGTTATTTACCCGCCGAAATTTACCGAATCCGGTGGCAAATGGACCGCCTCCTTTAATATGCCGGCACAGAATATTGAGACAAATGTGTATTTTGGGGAGAAAGATAAAGTTACACTGAAAGGTACGGATAAAGAGGTTGATTACGATGGCGCGCCGAAGTCTGTTGAGGATGGAATTCGGGCAACGATAGGTGGACAGGATCTTTCGGAACAGTTTCAGGGTCAGTATGAGGTGCACTATGAAGGTGTGAACGGAACCGTTTATTCCAGCATGACACCGCCGACCAATGCGGGAACGTATTCCTGTAAGATTAAGATCCCGGACAGCAACGTATATTATAGGAGTGATCCGATTACGGTGCAACTGACGATCAAGAAAATAGCAACAAAGACCCCGAAAGCAGCGCAGGCAGCAGCGTGGACAGATACCAGCGTGACCTTGGAAGCACCGTCAGCATTTGTGGATGGAACCGCGATTCCGGCAGGATATGAACTGGAATACTGCGTGGATCAGGGAGAATGGCAGGATTCACCGGTATTTACCGGGCTGACACCGGAAACGACTTACAAGTTCTATGTGAGACTCAAAGAAGGTGTCAATACGACGGCATCCGCAGCCAGCGAGGCGGTAACGGTCCAGACAAAGAAAGCATCGTCTGACCCGTCCAATCCGACGAAACCCAACCCGTCGAACCCGAATCCATCGACCCCAGGCAATCCGCAGGGAACGACCACTTCCGGCCGCGACAGAAATACCAGCACATGGGTAAAAGAGAGCACCGGATGGCGTTACCGCCTGTCAAATGGTACATATCTGTCGGGAAGCCTGGTCCTGGATCCGGCGACCGGCAGGCAGGTTGAACAGATTGTGTGGAAACAGCTCCGGGGCGCATGGTGGGCGTTTGGAGCCGACGGATATATCCGGACGGGCTGGGTCTATGATTACAGCGCGGGCGAATGGTACTATGTGGACGAAAACACAGGCATGCGGACGGGCTGGTATCTGGATCCGCAGGACGGCAGATGGTATTATCTGGATCCGGCAACGGGAGAGATGCTGACGGAGTGGCAGCTGATTCCGGATTTGGGCTATGTATACTTAAATCCGTATGCACCGCAGCCGACCTGGGCGTATGATGAAGAATTAAAAACCTGGGTTTACATGGAGGGCGCAGGGCGTCCATACGGCTCCCTTTATATGGCTGAGTGGACACCGGACGGCTATTATGTAAATGCAGACGGTGTCTGGGAACCGGCCAGATAATCATTCATAAACCTGAAAACCTCCCAATATATTTAACAATAGGCAGCTATAGGCTATAAGTTAGATAAATTGGGAGGTTTTTTGCATGGAAGAAAAATTGGATGCCAGACCTCACAAGCTGGAGCTTCTGAACCGGGAAAAGGGGAGTGTGACGGGGATCCAGGATGTGGTGTCATTTGATGAGAACCAGATGATTCTCGATACAAACATGGGGCTTCTGACGGTGCGTGGGAAGGCGCTGCATGTGAGCCGTCTGACGTTGGAAAAGGGCGAAGTGGATATTGAGGGCGAGTTTGAAAGCTTTTCGTATTCCTGCAACGAGTCCCACCGGAAATCGCAGGAGTCGTTCTTTGGACGGCTGTTCCGTTAGGCGGTGGCGGATGAGTGGGACGGTGAGAGGGGAAATATGGCTGCTTGGCGGCAGTGTGTGTACGGGAATCGCGCTGATGATGATGTATGACGGGCTTAGGATCTTCCGGTGGCTGGTACGGCACGGCTCATTTTGGACAGGCATGGAGGATGCGGCGTATTGGCTCTTTGCCAGCTTTGCGACGTTCCGGCTTTTGTTCGGGCAGAATGACGGAGTTCTGCGCGGCTATGCGGTGGCGGGCGTGCTCGGCGGCATGGTGTTTTATGATCGGACGGGCAGCCGTCTTTTGTTTGCGGTATTGAAAAAATGCAGCGGATGGATTAAAATGAAAAGAAGAGGCAAAAAAAGCCAGAAGACCGGAAAGAAACGTACAACAAGGGGACAGGCAGAAAACATGGAAAGGAAGTGAGATGAGAATGCGTAGACAGATGTCGGAAGGCAGACCGGGTGGAAATGTGCGGAAAAAGAAAAAGGATAATTTAAACAACCGGATGGCGCTTGTGGGCGTTACGATGGTAGTGCTGAGTCTGGCGGTTGCCGTGCACATCAAGGGCATCGATCTCAAGGAAAAGGATAGGAGTTATTCAATTCGTGAGGAAAATCTGGAGGCGCAGGTTGCGAAAGAAGAAGAACGTGCCAAACAGCTTGAGGAATACCGCGTATACGTGCAGACCAAGCAGTATATCGAGAAGGTAGCGAAGGAGAAGCTGGGACTTGTAAACCGCAATGAGATCCTGCTCAAGCCGTCGAATCCGAATTAGACTTGCAGCACATCATAGAATGCCTGGAGTATGGCACACGGGGGAGCAGTGTTCATAGATAGGTCGGAAAATGTCGAAGTTTTCCCTGATTTTGCTCTGTCCGTTTGACAAATATTTCTCTCCAGCCTGTATATAATGGCGTTATACAGGTTAGGAGGGATTTTTTGTGCTTAAACGGAGAACTTTACATAGAGATATGGCGGATGTCAACGTCTACACGGCAAGACGTTTAAAGAGCATGGCACTGTCGCTGGGCGGTCTGGCGCAGGCATTTGCGGATGAGATCGGCGGGCAGGGGCATCTGACGAAGGAGGACGGGCTGGCGGCAATGCAGACGGCGGCGTCGGCGGTATGCGGCGATTGTACACGGTGCAACCTGTATTATGGCAGCCGCCGGGACGACAGTTATTATCTCTATTATCTGCTTCGGACGTTCGAGCAGAAAGGGAAAATCGACCTGGAGGACATGCCTCGCCTGTTTCATGAGATCTGTTCCCAGAGAGAGGCATATTTGCGGGAATTGAACCGGAGTCTCGGGCGGGCGACGATGAATCTGGGGTGGAAAAACCGTTTTCTGGAAAGCCGGGACGCGGTGATCGTCCAGTTCCGGGAGCTGGCGGCGATTCTGGAGGAATTTTCCAACCAGATGGAACAGGCGGCGGATGTGACGGCATCCTGGGAGGAGGTGCTTTCAGGAATACTCCGCAGAAGCCATCTGCGCGTGGACAACATGCTGGTGCTTCAATATGAAAATCAGCAGAAGGAGGCGTTTCTCACACTCCGCAGCGTCAACGGGCGATGCATGACGGCGCGGGATGTGGCGGAACTTCTGGGACGCGCGATCGCCGGAAGCCACTGGAGTGTGGC